>JAPJMP010000046.1 GCA_026461645.1 Burkholderiales bacterium | reverse complement strand
AAATAATATTGATGTAGTTTTATTTGTTGTTGAGGCTGGGTTATTTAATGCTGGTGATGAGTTGGTCATTTCATTATTTCCTAAAAATCTTCAAGTTATATTAGTGGTAAATAAACAAGATAAGTTAAAAGATAAATTACAGTTTAATGAATTTGTTAAAATGATTACAGCAAAATATGCGTTTAAAGATGTAGTAACTTTATCGGCTAAGAATCATATTGGTATTGAAGATGCTTTAGAAAAAATTAGTAATTATTTGCCAGCAGGCCCTTTCTTATATCTTGAAGATCAATTAACTGATAGAGATACTAAATTTTTATCCGCGGAAATAATTCGTGAAAAACTATATCGGCATTTAGGTCAAGAGTTACCATACAGTACGGCAGTGATTATTGATGAATTTTCGGTTAAAGATCCAGAGTTAACTAGAATAAGCGCAACTATTTTAGTTGATAAAGAAAATCAAAAAGGTATTGTTATCGGGAAAGGTGGTGAAAAATTAAAAACCATCTCTTCTGAGGCCAGAAAAGATATTGAGCAGCTAATCAATAATAAAGTATTTTTACAAGTGTGGGTTAAAGTTAAAGTTGGGTTCGCTAATGAAGTTCAATATTTGAAGCAGTTTGAATCGTAAAATTTATTTGCAGGATAAGCTATTGTGCTGAGCATTGTAATAAATGTCAAAAATGGTGAGCGCTATTTGGAACGTTGTTTGACATCAGTTAAAAGATTTGATGATGTTGTTCTGCTCGACAACTACTCTTGCGATAATACATTAAAACTTGCGCGCAATTTTCCTAATGTCAGAATTTACGAATCTGAATTTACCGGTATGGGGAATGTAAAAAATTTGGCAGCAACCTATGCTAAGCATGATTGGGTATTTTCCGTGGACTGCGATGAAATTTTAGAGCCAAGATTAGTAGAAACGTTGTTGCGTACACAATTTTCAATTAATCATATTTATCTTGTTTATCGTAAAAATTATTATAACAGTATGTTGATTGAGTCAAGCTCGTGGGGTAATGATTGGATTAAAAGAATTTATAATAGAAAGAATACCAAGTTTAGTACTTCTGCAGTTCATGAAGGTTTGCCAGATAATTTAGCACTGATTAAAATTAATGGCGGAGCGTTAATTCATTTTCCATATGATGAAATTGAACAGCTTATTAATAAAATGCAATTTTATAGCAAGCTCTATGCTCAACAATATCACGGGAGCAAACATCCTAAACTAGCTACGATTCCTGTACGTGCTTTCTTTGCTTTTATAAAATCATATTGTCTAAAAGGTGGCTTCAAACAAGGGTATGAAGGTTTAATTATAAGTAGTTTTAATGCTATTGGCGTTTATACTAAATATATGAAGTTATTTGAGTTAGATTATAAGAAAAAATTAGCGGTTGCTATTCGAGTAGAATATATTAATAAAATTGTATTAGAACATTTAATAGATTATTTAAATCAACAGCTGGTTTTGCCACAGCAGGTTTTTTTTCTAATTTCAACTCCTGGCATAACTACAGAAATGCAACAGCATTTTGATGCTATTCGTGATAATTTAATTGTACCGGCTGAGTTAATTCAATGTGAAGATGTAAATTATGATCTATATCAACAGTTTCATTCACAAAATAATTTTGATTGCATAGTTCTACCTTTAGATACAGAATTGTTGGTTGATCATAGTTATTTAAAGCGTTGTCGACATGCTATTTATAAAGGTAAGCATTTAGCCAAAACAATTTTTTATTTTAATAAATAATAGTTAGATTAAGTGGGTTAATTGCTTCTGTAGATTATTTTTTTGCTTTGAAAAGGTGCAACAAGTGCACCTAAACAAGTATATTCATCTAAACTACCATGAAGCAGCAAGTTTTAAACCAAATACTTGTTGCGTTCCTGTAAGGGAACTCATATTAAACCCATTTTTAGCATATGGAGCGGCAGCAGTATCGTTTGGGTTATTTTGTGTGGTGTTGTATTGAATATATGGAATTAATGCTAGATTTGTGGTTAATTTACTACTAAATCCGATTTCATATGTTAGTGCATACTGGGTTAGAACTGCATTTGCAGAACCAGGAGTGCTTGATTGAGCAAAGGTGCCAGTTAAATTTGTTTGTTGCCATCCGCCATACATTTCAACATATGGGTTAAATTGTGGAGTAACTTTATATGCAATCTTAATTCCTGGAAGTATTGCATAAGTTTCAGAGTTAATGCTATTGCCATCAGTGTCTTGATAGACAACTGAGAGATTATTATACGCATTAAAACGTAAGTATGGAATAATGTCAATTAATTGATTGGGGCGAAAGTCATAACCTAATTTTAATGCGGCACCATACCCAAAAGGGATATTCTCATTTGACACTGCAACACTTGGAAAAATTGGATTTTGTGCTCTATAATTGTTTTTACCATAAAGACGAGCATCGTAGAAAATACCATTGCCAAGCGTTTGTGAGAAAAAAGCATAAAAGGTTGCACCAGATGGTGAAAATTCTACAGCCCCGCCCGTTGATGATACCGTTATATGTTTGATACCTGTTCCAATATTCCCACTGTAATCTTTTTGCAATTGTGACTCAGTGGCAAAGTTTACAACTTTATAATCGTTATTTAAATTATCTGCTAGGGCTGTTGATAAGAATAAACTATTTATAATCATAAAATTAAGTCTTTTTAACATAATAACTCCTTATTAGTGATATGTTATTTATATAACAAAAATTAAAAACATTTTATAAATAAGCGCTGATATAATTGCTGTAATTGGCAAAGTTAAAATCCAGGCGCTGACCATAGAACGAACAACACTCCAATTAATTCCACTACTACTAAAACCTGCGCCCATTATCGAACCAGAGGCAGCTTGAGTAGTGCTAACAGGTAGCCCAAAATGTGAAGCTGCAAGAATTAATGCTCCTGAACTTATTTCTGCAGAAAATCCGTTAGCTGGTTTTAATTTTGTAAGGCGACTACTTAAGGTCCTTATTATTCTCATTCCCCCAGCTAAAGTTCCTGCAGCCATAGCGATAGAACATAGAATTATCACCCAATGAGGAATGATTGATGCAGTGTTAAGTATTCCAAAACTAAATAAAGCAAGTGTAATTATTGCCATAGTTTTTTGCGCATCATTTGAACCGTGACTAAAAGCTAATAAACTAGCAGATAAAACTTGAAGTTCACGAATAAAATTATTGTTTCTTCTTGGGGCCGTGCTTCTATTTAAAAAGAACGAAAGAATAAGCATAATTAAAAAGGCAAGCACAAAAGCTATGATAGGAGATAAGACCATAGGAATAATCACTTTATCAATTAAACTTGACCATTTAATTGCATGAATACCGTTATCACTAATTAAAACAGCCCCGAGCAAAGAACCAATTAAGGCATGCGATGAACTAGACGGTATTCCAAGCCACCATGTTATCAAGTTCCAACCAATGGCAGAAAGTAAGGCCGATACTAATAATAAATGAGTTACAAAGTGTGCATCAAATAAACCACTAGTGATTGTTTTAGCTACGCCAGTGCTAAAATATGCGCCAATGAAATTAAAAATTGCGGCAATGAGAATTGCTTGAAATGGTGATAATGATCTGGTTGCAATTGGAGTTGCTACAACATTTGCGGTATCATGAAATCCATTGATAAATTCAAATATCAGAGCAATAAAAATAATACTTAGAAGAAAAATACTTGATAACATCACATATCCTTAATAGAAATTTGCATTACTAAATCAACAATAGCGACACTGATATCAATTGCACTTTCAAGACTCTTATAGATTTCTTTTAATTTCAAAATTGTCATTACATCATAATTGCCAGAATACATTTCGCTTACAGCTTTACGCAAGTCATCAATTGCATTACCATCAAATTCATCAGTTTTTTGTTCAGCAATGCTGATTTTTTCATAATTTTCATCTTTTAACGCTTGCATTATTTCGACTAATATTTTAGAAATATTAAGCAAAGTGATTGCGCTACTCATTAAACAATCATCAGTTTTTATGTCGATTGCATAAATTTTTAATTTAGCATTAGTTTTAACTATCTTTTTAGTAAGTTTTAACATTAATCCACTTAACTTCTGAATATCACCTCTATCTATTGGAGTGATAAATTGATTGTTGAGCTCAACTAAAATATTTTTATTAATTGCATTTGCTTTTTGTTTAAATTGAAATAATTCGCAAGATAGTTTGATCTCATTCGCACTATTTTTGGCATTTATTATGCTGGCAAACGTTTCTGCTGTTTGATGTGTGTTTTGTGCTGCTTCAATAAATAAATTAAAAAAAACACTCCCTTTGGAAGGGAGCATAGTTCGAATTAATTTTCTTAACATCTAAATTTTTCCTTTACAAATTTGTTAGCAAATTTAAGAACATTCTAGTTAAGCAATATTGTATAATGCATCAATTACAATGTAAATTGAATTAAAGTTAAGGAACTTAACAAAAAGGTATGGTATGGATTATTTATCTGCAATAAAAGTATTTGCAACGGTAGCTGAAACCGGAAGTATTCGTAAATCGGCAAAACAATTATGCAAAACTGAGGCAGCCATTAGTAAAAAAATAAAAAAACTAGAGCAGTATCTTGGAGTTAGTTTAATTTCTCGTGATGGGAAAAATATGAGCATTACTCCACTAGGGAGTAAATATTTGCTTGCTTGTAATGATTTATTAACTACATTTGATAACGTTCAGCAAATTATTAAAAATGAACAAGCACAAAAGAATAAAATCTTGCGGGTAGGATGTGATCAATTTTTGTTTCAACAATATATTTTACCTAAAATTGTTGATTTTAATAAGTCTTATCCTAAAGCTGATTTAATTGTCAGTAACAATAAAGATTATAAACAGATTAAAAAATTTGATTTATTAATTGATGTTGACATTAATGATGAACATGTTGAAACTCTTGTAAGAAAAAAAATTGGCAGTACTTCATTGGTAATTTGTGTTAGTCCCAACTATATTAAGCAATATCCAAATAAATTATTAAAGCATTTAAGCACTATGAGTTATATTCAGGATACTTCACTTACTGGGTTTAGCTTATTGGAAAAAAAATATAAATTAGCAAAACCACAGCTATTATTTGATAATCCTAATGCTGCGTTAATTGCAGCAATAAATAATCTTGGTTTTACAATTGCTTATGACTACATGGTTAAACAATACATAGAATCTGGCAGTTTAATTGAATTAGTTAGAAGTGATATAGCAATGCCACTTTACATTTATTATAATAAAAATAGTAACTCATATTTACTCATTCAACAGATGTTAAAGTTGCTTCAGCTAAATGTGCACAAATAAAGCGATTGCACGAATAATTAGCTTCACCAAATTAATCAACTAGTTACTAAATAGTTTAAATGGCAGACGCTTAAAAATTTAAAACTATTAGTTGCTACCGTTGCTTAAATTCACTGCACTAAATTGTAAAAGCAAAAACAGAAGATAAAAGATATGGTACAATTAATATTATTAGTCGATACTTGATAGGATTGAGATGCACAAAATTCTATTTATTTGTTTAATTGCAATTATAGTTATTTTTCAATATCAATTAAGATTAGGCCATGGTGGCGCAACAAGCAATATTAGAGTTAAACAATTAATTGCGCAACAAAATGCAATTAATGCTAAATTAATAGAACGTAATTCATTAATGGAAATTAAAATTGCAGCGCTAAAAGGATCAACCGATTCAATTGAGGCAAGGTCTAGAAGTGAATTAAATTTAGTAAAACCAGGTGAAATGCTGATTTTATTGCCAGGTAGTGATTTAAATTTAACTTTAGGAAAAAAATAATTTCATATTATGAAAGATGATTTAATATGTCGTATGCTTTAGAAATTGAGAATGTTTCTAAAAAGTACAAGGATTTTGTAGCTTTAGATAATATTAATTTTAAAATAGAACAGGGTGATTTTGTGGGTTTACTTGGAGTCAATGGTGCCGGTAAAACTTCTTTAATCTTTTCTATAGCAGGGATTAATAAATTTAGCGGTAAAATACGCGTAATGGGATATGATGTAGTTAAAGATGAAATCAAAGCTAAATTAAGTATGGGTATTGTGCCGCAGGAAGTTGCCATTGATTCTTTTTTAACTGTACATCAGACACTTAAGATTCAATCTGGTTTATACCATGTCCAAAATAATGAAAAATGGATTGATGAGATTTTAGAGCGCTTGTCGTTAACTGATAAAAAGAATACCAACACGCGAGCATTGTCCGGTGGTATGAAAAGAAGGTTAATGGTAGCACAAGCTTTAGTACATAAACCACCATTAATTATTTTGGATGAACCAACCGCTGGTGTTGATGTCGAAATTAGAAAAAATTTTTGGGAATTTATTACCGACTTAAACCACCAGGGGCATACAATTTTATTAACCACTCATTATTTAGAAGAAGTGGATAAACTTTGTCAAAAAATTATTGTTTTAAATAAGGGTAAAGCTGGTAAGCAGCAGACTAAACATGAGTTTATGAATCAATCATTTAGTTTTGATAAAACACTACAAGTAACTCTAGTTAATGCCACTGTGCCAAATGAATTAAAGCAGAAAGTGCTCAACCAGCAACAAAATACTTACATTCTAGAACTGGCATCAGATGACGACATTATCAATATTTTAAACTTATTTAGGCAACAGAATATTAAAATTGAAAATATTGAAATAAATCACAAATCACTAGAAGATATTTTTATGCAACATTTAGGTAGGTAAAATAAAGTGATAGGTTTTAATGCTTTACTGCGCAGAGAGATTCGCAGATTTCTAATCATATGGGTTCAAACTATATTAGGCCCGTTAACCGCGGCGTTTATTTATGAATTAATTTTTGGTTATGTTTTTCGTAATGTGTCAACTGGAATAGAAGGAGTAACCTATGCTACTTTTCTAGTGCCAGGTTTGATAATAATGCAGGTAATGATTAATTCCTTTGCTAACACTAGTAGTAGTTTGATTCAATCTAAATATAATGGTAATATAGTATTCTTGTTAATGTCACCCAACAGCCCTGCGCTAGTTATTTTAGCCTATTTAGTTGCAGCGATAGTGCGCGGAATTGTAGTTGCTTTTGCAGTATTTATTGGAGTGTGTTGGTTTAGCTCAGTTATGCCTTATTCTTTTTTGATTTCAATGTTTTTTTTAATTATTGGCGCAGCAATCTGTGGAGGACTTGGAATTATTGTTGGTATTGTATCGGTTAATTTTGATCAAATTGCTGGATTTCAATCATTTATTTGGACTCCATTAATTTATTTATCGGGAATATTTTATAACGTTAATAGTTTTGCTCCGCTATGGCGCAATCTTGCCTATTTTGACCCAATACTATACATTGTAGAAGGATTTCGTTATGGGTTTATTGGGGAAGCCACTATTAATTTAACTTTTGGAACTATTTATCTTTTATTCCTTGCTGTGCTAATTAATTTTATTGCATATGTATTGTTTAAAAGAGGCGTAAAAATTAAATATTAGGATTTATCATGTTAGAAGATGTTATTTACCAAGCGATTGATGCAAATTTAAAATGCCACTATTTGGATGTAACTGGTGATGGGCAGCATTTTGATGCAGTGGTTGTGAGCGATGATTTTATAAATAAATCTAGACTGCAGCGTCATAGAATGATTTATGCGGCTTTGGGAGATAAGATGCGCCAGGAAGTGCATGCTTTATCAATGAAGTTATATACTATTTTAGAGTTTAGCGAGAATAAATGATGGATAAATTAAAAGTTAAACAATCGCTCAATTTACAGGGTGAAGTTAAAATTTCTGGAGCAAAAAATGCAGCTTTACCAATAATTTGTGCTGGAATTTTGGCTGGTTCAAAACTTGAATTAACCAATGTACCTAATTTAAAGGATATAACTACCTTAGTTAAATTATTGCAGGGCATGGGAATTAAAATTCAATTTGCCGATAATCAGATGCAAATTGATGCTAATGGCTTAAATAATTTTGTTGCTCCCTATGAATTAGTAAAAACAATGCGTGCATCGATTTTAGTCTTAGGGCCACTGTTAGCTAGGTTTGGTAAAGCGCAAGTAAGTTTGCCTGGTGGTTGTGCTATTGGTGCAAGACCAGTAGATCAGCATATCAAAGGTTTAACTGCGATGGGGGCTAAAATCGAGATAGAGCATGGTTATATTAAGGCGGTTGCTAATCGCTTACGCGGCGCTAGAATTGTGATGGATATGGTAACAGTTACTGGCACCGAGAACTTGTTAATGGCTGCTGTTTTAGCTGAGGGGACAACAACTTTAGAAAATTGCGCACGCGAACCGGAAGTATATGATTTAGCAAATTGTTTAGTTAAAATGGGAGCTAAAATTAGCGGTATTGGTACTGACAAAATGGTCATTGAAGGTGTGGAAAAATTATCTGGAGCGCAGCATGCAATTATTGCTGATAGAATCGAGGCCGGAACTTATGCTGTGGCTACGGCAATAACCATGGGTGATGTTACTTTAACTAATACCAGGTTTGAAACTATGGGTGCAGTTATCGATAAGTTAACCCAAGCCGGAGCATTAATAACGCATGGTGCAGATTGGATTAGAATTAAGATTGGTCAGAAGGTTAAAGCAGTTGATCTTAAAACAGTGCCATATCCAGGATTTCCTACCGATATGCAAGCACAATTTATTGCATTAAATACTATTGCAAACGGAACTGCAACGGTTGTTGAAACAATCTTTGAAAATAGATATATGCATGTTTCTGAATTAAGACGTATGGGTGCAGATATTACTGTAGATGATAATATTGCTGTAATTAAGGGGGTAAACACCTTGATGGGAACTACGGTAATGGCAACTGATTTAAGAGCTTCGGCATCGTTAGTACTAGCTGGGTTGGTTGCAACTGGAGAAACCATAATTGATAGAGTGTATCATTTAGATCGTGGTTATGAAAATATGGAATTTAAACTCAATAATATCGGTGCTCAAATTGAAAGGTTAAAATAGTTATTGTGAAATTAGAGTGTTTAGTTAAATACAGCCATAGTCAACTGCTACCAGTAAATAAGGTGATAATTTGGCTACATGGTTTGGGTGCTGATTATAATGATTTTGTACCATTAGTTAAACAATTAGGTTTAGAGCACAACACTAAGTTTATTTTTCCCAATGCACCGCTGCGTCCTATAACAGTTAATAATGGTTATGTTATGCGTGGCTGGTATGATATTTTGGCATTAAATCAAAATATTGATGCTACTGCAGATGTTGCTGGCATTAATGCTAGCGTTGCGGCAATTGATGAATTAATTACGCAGGAAATAGCTGCTGGGACCGCGGCAAAAAACATAATAATTGCTGGATTTTCTCAAGGTGGTGTAATTAGTTATATCGCCGGAATCAAACATCAACAACAATTAGGTGGAATAATTGCCTTATCCACTTATATTCCAGCTTATGATGAACTGCTTGGCTCTATATCTAGTTCTATCCCTATCTTTGCTGCTCATGGGAGTAATGACTTGGTAGTGCCGTTAAAATTAGGTTTACTGGCGTACCATAAATTAGTGAATTCTGGCTTTAATATAACTTGGCATCAATATCCAATGGAACATAGCCTATGTTTAGAAGAAATTCAGCACTTAAGTGCTTGGCTGCAGTAACTTTAAGCACCAATTGGTCAACCTAGTAGTTGCTGTGTCACTACTAACAATAATAATTTCTAATTTGATATTTGATTTTAACGCATTTTGTCAATAATATGTTCGTGTAATTGTGAAAATCAATTATGAAACATGTATTGGTTATCTATTAACTTTGGCGTTGCATCAATGCTGCAAAAAATCCATCGCAACCATGAATATGGGGTAATAAACTTAAATAGTTATCAGCAGTATTCAACTGCTTAGATTGCAAAATTGCCGCTGGAGAAATTAAAGTAAAATTACTATTTGTTGCTAAAAATTTATTAACAATATCTTGGTTTTCTTGCTGAAGAATACTGCAAGTAGCGTAGACTAAATAACCATTAACTTTTACCAGTTTTGCTGCTTGCGCTAGAATTGAAGATTGAATTTGGTTTAATTGATTGATTGCGTCTTTACTTTGTCTAAATTTCAATTCAGGGCTGCGACGCAATGTGCCAATTCCTGAACATGGGGCATCGACAAAAACTTTATCTATTTTGCCGCGTAATTTATTGAGTTTATCATCATGTTCTGAAGAAATTAACATGGTATAGATATTGGTAAGTGCAGCACGCGCTGCTCTTGGTTTCAAATTATTTAATCGTCTTTCATTAATATCTAA
Source organism: Burkholderiales bacterium (assembly GCA_026461645.1). Classification (GTDB taxonomy): domain Bacteria; phylum Pseudomonadota; class Gammaproteobacteria; order Burkholderiales; family UBA11063; genus Aquella. Next base: position 1,640 of record JAPJMP010000046.1, on the reverse strand, counting down.
AGCATAAATTCTGCCACTATTGCGCATTAACATGCCAAATAATAATGTTTTACCGCCAGCACCAGCACAAAAATCGACAATAGTATCTCCCTGTCTCGGATTTAGCAGCATTCCAGCAATTTGACTTGATTCATCTTGAACCTCAATGTCACCATTGAGAAAGAGAGGATGCTTAGCCAAAAAGGTTTTATCTTGCACGCGAATTCCGAAATTAGAATATTGCATAGTACTGGGAGCAAAATTTTTTAATTCTTTGAGAACATTGGTGACACTGTTCTTTAAAATATTAACACGCAAATCTAAACTTGCTTGTTGCTGTAAACTATTAGTTAAAAGCAATAACTCTGCGGTGGTAAACTGTAGCTTGAGCTCAGTAATTAACCACTGAGGTAATTCATACATACTTAATTCATTAATTGTAAAATTTAATGATGCAATTTTGGTGTAATTAATCAATTTAAGTTGAGCATATAGCGAAGGTTTAAGTTGCATAAGTTTTAGCCAGGTAATGCCAATAATTTCAGGAATATTGTCATTTAACGTAGCAGTTAATTTGTAATAATTGCGTAAAATAGTGTAAACAGTTTCAGCTATCAGAGCTCTTTGCTGACTGGATAGTTTTCTATTATTGCGAAAATAAGTTGATAATAATTTGTCGGTTGGAGTGTTAAATTTAAATAATTCTTTAACTAAACCCATTAAAGAATAAAAAAGGTCATTAGTAATCATTTTACTTGACTAACTTGGTTAGACTGGTGTAATTTAATCATTTGTTTAACAACAACTGGTGGCACATACTTGGTAACAATATTTTCCCATTGGTCACTTCCAACTAAACCATTCACCAAACTTGACGAAATTTCTGCAACTCCGCGTGGTGGCATTAAAAAAATAGTAGTAATATCCTTGCTGATATCAGAATTGATATGGCGCATACCTTTTTCGTATTCGTAATCATTTACATTCCTGATGCCGCGAATTATGTATTGGGCTTTTACTTGTGCTGCATAATGAATCAGAAATTGATTATGAAAATGACTTACTTCGACATTTTTATACTGTTTAGTAACTTTACGAAGTAAATCTAGCCTGGTTTTAATATCAAAGGAGTATGATTTGGTAGCGTTCTCTCCAATAGCGATTATTAGGTGATTAAATAGTTGTGCTGCTTGCTCAATTATCCATAAATGACCTTTAGTTACTGGATCAAAACTACCAGCATAAACTGCACGTTTAACCATTTTGCGCATAAAGGTATAGCTCCTAAGTCTAATTAATTTGAAATTATACTATAAATATTGCACTTGGTGTATGCATATATTGGCAATCGTAAGGTTAAGCATATACTGTGAAGTTTTTTATTGATGTTACTATTGTATCACTTTCTTGTTAATTTCAAATGTTTTGCTAATACACATCAACTTATACTAACATATCATAACGATTCTATCATTATTTTACATATTTGTCAAATAATATTGTCTAGATGTACGGGCCAAGTACATTTTACAAAAATAACTCTTAATTAGGGAAGAATAAGGTAAAATTAGCCTTTAAGTAATCATTAAAGATATTGGAAATTAATATGCATCTACCAATTAATAGTATTCAAGCATTTTGTGGCTTTTTCTTTCTTATTT
>JAPJMP010000045.1 GCA_026461645.1 Burkholderiales bacterium | reverse complement strand
TTTCCATTTAATTACACCATACCAATGACGTTTTATTGTATATGCTACTTGTTTAATTGGTTCAAGTTTACTATGTGTAGCCCAATAATACCATTTTTTAAAAGAGCCTCATTTTTGCTACCTGTAGCATAAAAAATGCTAATAAATATTAGCTATTTACCGATTACAAAAACCACTTCTTCTTTATTTAAGCATAAATTTGCCTTTAATTTATGCCATTGTTTTATCGTTTGGCTTTTAATGCTTTGATTTTCTTGCATTAAATTAATGGCAAGGCATAGTGTAATATCTGGATTAAGTGTAGTTAAAAGTAATTCAAATAACCCTTGATTACGATAAGGTGTCTCAATAAAAATCTGACTTTGATTGCAATGATTAACTTGCCATTGTAGCTGTTGTATAGCTTTTACCTTTAATTCCTTATCTACGGGTAAATAGCCATTAAACGCAAAATTTTGGCCGCTAACACCACTTGCCATTAAAGCTAAGAAAATTGAACTTGGACCAACCAATGGGGTTACTTTAATATTATGTTTATGGGCTAATTTGACGATTTCATTTCCAGGGTCAGCGATTGCTGGTAAACCGCAATCAGAAATTAATCCTAAATCATGGCCATCAAGTAAAGGCTTAATTAATAAAGCATAATTAGTATTATGTTTATTTAATTCCTGAATATTAAGTTGTTGAATTGGAGTGGGTAAATTAAGTTGCTTTAAATGAGCTCTGCCAATTTTAGCATTTTCTACAATAAAATATTGCACACTTAAAATAAGTTTAAGTTGTGATGGTAATAAAACATTACCGGTTATAGCATTATCTAGAGTAGTAGGAATTAAAAACAACTGATGCATAGTTATTACTTTAATAAAAAATTACTGGTGCAAAAGTTCCTAAAAGATTTAGATCATTACTATCTTTTGTCACTTTTACCTGAAATGGTTCAGTAATTTCAACTTGTTGCTTAATTATTTTATAAATTATAAAAGGATACATTATATGTTCCAAAGCTAAAATACGATCAGCTAAAGTTGAGCGTGTATCATTGGCTAATACCGGAACAACACCTTGAGCAATAATCGGGCCATGATCCAAAACATTGGTTAAATAATGAATAGTGGCACCACTAACTTTTACATGAGCATATAAAGCATAACTTTGTGCATCAGCACCTACAAATGATGGTAATAATGATGGATGAATGTTAATAATCTTATTTTTGTAATGATTTACAAAATAGTCTGTAAGAATACGTTTAAAACCAGCTAAAACAACCAGTTGACTGGAAGTGTTGTCAATAATTTTAATTAATTCTTGCTCAAAATCTTCGCGTTGTTTAAATTGAGCGTGAGAAACGACATGAGATGTAATGCCATATGCTTTTGCAATGTCTAAGCCTTTTGCAGTTGCACTATTACTAATGACACATTTAATTTTATCTGCAAGTCCAAATTTACACATGGCCTCCAGGTTAGATCCACGCCCTGAAATTAGTACTACAAAATTCATGAATTACCTTTAATAAATTATTTATCACTTAACATATTACCATAAAATTATGTGATAATATAGGTATTAGTTATTGTAACATGGGGATGAAAATATGTCACAAACAATTAAATATGCTTTAGTTAGTGTTTCAGATAAGACCAATTTAATTACTTTTGCTCAAGGATTGATTAAACAGCAATTTAAAATTTTATCAACTGGTGGGACCTATAAATATTTAAATGATAATAATATTGCAGCAATAGAAGTAGCTAGTGTAACTAATTTTCCTGAAATTTTAGATGGCAGAGTTAAAACGCTTCATCCTAAAATACATGGTGGAATTTTAGCTAAAAGAACCGATAAAATGCATCAGCAACAATTACAACAGCATGGAATAAATGCAATTGATCTAGTTTGTGTAAATTTATATCCATTTGAAAATACAATTAATCAGGAGAATTGTAGTTTTAATAATGCCATTGAGAATATTGATATTGGTGGTCCGGCTATGATTAGAGCAGCAGCCAAAAACCATGAAAATGTCATAGTAGTAACTGATTATAATGATTATGAAAATATTTTGCAAGAATTGAATACAAATAATGCTGTTGCTATCAATAAAAGAATTGAATTAGCACAAAAAGCATTTGCTCATACTGCTTATTATGATAGTTTAATTAGTAGTTATTTAAGCAAATTTATTCCTTCTAAATTTAATCAAGAATTTACCTTTAATGGTAAGCTATCACAAGTTTTAAGGTATGGAGAAAATTCACATCAACAGTCAGCGTTTTATAAAGATAGTGGCAATATTAATGGCTTAATATCTAGTTTTGTACAAATTCAAGGCAAAGAATTATCCTATAATAATTTAGTTGATGCTGATACTGCATGGGAATGTGTGAAACAGTTCACGCAACCATCGTGCGTGATAGTAAAACATGCTAACCCTTGTGGAGTTGCAAGTTGCACTAGCGCTTATAATTGTTATAAAAAAGCATATTCTAGCGATACTATAAGTAGTTTTGGCGGTATTATTGCATTTAATATTGAAGTTGATGAAAAAACTGTTTTAGAAGTATGTAAACAATTTTGTGAATTATTAATTGCCCCTAATTTTACTGAAGCAGCACTAGCGGCAATTAAAAACAAGCCAAATATTAGGGTTTTAAAAATAGCTTTGGGTGATGCAACCAATCAATTTGAATACAAACGTATTGGTGGTGGATTATTAGTTCAAACTCCAGAAAATAAAACATTAAGTGTAGAAGATATTAAAATAGTATCGCATCATAAACCAAGCAATGAAATATTGAATGATTTGCTGTTTGCTTGGAGCGTTGCTAGATTTGTAAAATCGAATGCAATTGTTTTAGTTAAAAACAATCAAACCATTGGTATAGGTGCAGGGCAAATGTCAAGAATTGATTCGACTAAAATAGCAATGAACAAAGCTCAAGAGTTTGGTTTTGCTGTAGAAGGAGCAGTTGCAGCTTCAGATGCTTTTTTCCCTTTTCGTGATAATGTTGATTTATTAGCTAAAGGCGGTGTAACAGCAATTATTCAGCCAGGTGGATCGGTTAAAGATCAAGATGTACTAAATGCTTGCAATGAACATAATATTGTAATGGTTCTTTCTGGTTACAGAGCCTTTAGACATTAAATTAATTTGTATTTAGTCGAACAGTAAGGACATCTAATTTCTTTAGCTGGCTCTTTTTCTATTTGCAGAAAAACGCGTGGATGCGAATTCCATGTTTTCATATTTGGCATTGGGCAGCAAAGTGGTAGATCTTTTTCTTTGATGGCAATATATTTTTCTGTATTTTCTTTTAGAACTTCAGTCATTTTCATTCTCCTTTTTGATCAAGTAAAGTTATTAATTGAGGTACTATATCAAATAAATCTGCCACAATACCATAATCAGCATATTCAAAAATATGTGCATTTGCATCAATATTAATTGCAATAACTGAAGTAGAGTCTTTCATTCCGGCGATATGTTGTACCGCTCCTGATATACCAATGGCAAGATACAATTGTGGGGCAACAGTTGAGCCAGTTTGTCCGATTTGAGTATCATTTGAAGTAAATTCAGCTTCAACCGCAGCTCTAGTAGCGCCAACAGCAGCGTTTAACTTGGCTGCAAGTGGACGAATTAAGTTATTAAAGTTTTCTTTGCTTTCTAGGGCGATTCCACCAGAAACAACTATTTTCGCATTGCTTAAATTTATTGAATTATCAGTTAAGTTAGATTTTATATATTTAACCTTAGAACTAATTGGGTTATTATATTCAAGGGCAATAATTGGGGCTGCCTCGGTTCTTAATTCTAAATCTGGAATAAAAGAACTGGCTCTAATTGTCAATAACTTAACGTCAGCAAAAGATTCAATTTCTTGAATAATATTGCCGGCATAAATATAGCGTTGAAAAATATTCGGAGAAATAATTTTAATAACTTCACTAATTTGGCTAAGTTCCAATATGCCAGCAATTCTGGGTAATAAGTTTTTACCAAAACTATCAGCATTAATCAGCACATGTGTATAGTTTCTAACTATAGCAGCTAATTGAGTAGCAATATTTTCAACTAAAAGATTAGCCAACACAGGACTATCTATTGCTAATACTTGTGCAACTCTTTTATAAGTGCTAATTTTTGTGCAAAGTGAATTTAAATCATGGCCAACAACCACCACATCACAGGTAGTATAATTGTTGCCGATATTTTGCACACATGATAATAAATTATTAAAGCTCGAATTTAATGAGTTTTTAACTTGATTGGTTATAATTAATATTTTCATACAATTCCTAATTTAAATTTAAATTGTTAATAATATTAATCACCTCTGCAGCTGAGCTTAACATTTGGCAATCTTTTTTAATTTCACCATCTTTAACTTTAATGGTACGAGTTGAATTACTTAATTCAACTTTAAGACTACTAACCTCAACAATCTCAACGGCTTTCTTTTTAGCTAGCATTAATTGTGGCAATTTGATAAATCGTGGCTGGTTTAAATGTAAATCAGCAGTTAAGATAGCCGGTAAGGATAATTCTAACTCTTCAGTTCCATTTTCAATTTCACGACTAATTAAAACTTTATTATCATTTAATTCTAATTTAGAAATAAAAGTTCCTTGTGGATAATCTAGCATACCAGCCAACATTTGTCCTACTTGATTGGCATCATCATCTATGGCTTGTTTACCAAGTATAATTAAATCTGGCTGTTCTTTGAGAGTTATTATTTTTAATATTTTGGCAATATTTAATGCTTCGTGGTTATCCTGATCCGTCTTAATTAAGATAGCACGATCAGCACCACGAGCCATAGCTGTTCTTAATGTTTCCACACATTTATCGGTGCCAATTGAAATTGCAATAATTTCATTGACTAATTTTTTTTCTTTAAGTTTTACCGCTTCTTCTATTGCATTTTCATCAAATGGATTTAATGACATTTTGCAGTGTTCAATCTCAACATCTGAACCATCTGCTTTAATTCTAACTTTAACATTAGAATCAACAACACGTTTAGCGCAAACAAGAACTTTCATTTATTTTATTACATCCTTTAATTCTTATTGTTAATTAATTTTAATGCTGCAATTGCCAACATTTTGCCTTGAAGTATGGCTAAATGTTTTTCATCGTTAGTTATTTCTTTGTCATCATCTATACCACTCCAGTGCGATACCCCATAAGGAGAACAGCCACTTTCAGTGGCCATAAGTTTAGCATCAGTATAAGGTAGCCCCATAATTAACATGCCATGATGAAGTAATGGGATCATCATTGATAACAGGCATGATTCCTGTCCACCATGAAGTGATGAAGATGAGGTAAAAACACAAGCTGGTTTTCCGGTTAAACTTCCAGCTAACCAATCATCTAAACTTCCATCTAAAAAATACTTCAAAGAGCTTGCCATATTACCAAATCGCGATGGCGATCCAATAGCTAAAGCAATACATTCTTGAAAATCAGTATATTTGGCATAAGTTGTTCCTTCGCTGGGTAAAACTGGCGCTGTTTGCTGGTTAGTGGGTGATACATTGGGTACTGTTCTAATTCGTGCACTTACTCCATTAACGCTATTAATTCCGCGAGCAATTAAGTTGGCTAATTTTTGAATAGAGCCATTCTTGGAGTAATAAAGCACTAATATTTCTTTCATTAGAGGCGCAACCTTAATAAATATAATTAATTAAGCAAAATTTAAAAGTCTAATTACTTTGCATTAATATAACAAAATAAGTTAAAATATTATATTAAAAATGTTGTAACTGCTTTGCTGTAGTTATTATATCAGATTTATTTGTGCAACATTATTGGCAGTGGTAAGTAAAGTAGGCTAGCGTGAAAAAATATGTATTATTAATAATAGTTTTTATTAGTTTGTTCTTAAAAATTTATGCCAATGAGTTTACTACACAATTAATGTTAATAAATAATTACAGTTTACGTCAAAATAAAGATGTGTGGAGTAGATTGCGAGATGATTTTAGATTATCTCATCCGCAAACCGAGCAAGTTAAATATTATGAAAGATTATATACTAAAAACCCACGTGCCTTTGCTATAATTGTAAACAATGCTAAACCCTATATTTATTATATTTTAACTCAAGTTGAAAGAGCTGGTTTACCAGGTGAGATTGCTCTTTTGCCGGGCGTGGAAAGTATTTTTAATCCTAATGCCAAAAGCTCATCCAATGCTTTTGGTATGTGGCAGTTTATCTCTGGTACTGGGCGAAGATTTAATTTAGTACAAAATAGTACAATTGATGAACGACAAAGCATTGTTAAATCTACTAATGCTGCTATTGCATATTTGGGTTATTTGTATAAGATTTTTGGCCAATGGGAGCCTGCAATTGGTGCCTATAATTGTGGTGAAGGTACTATGTACAGAGCGGTTATTAATTCGGGGCAAAATTCCGGATCAGTTGACTACTATAGTTTAAAACTACCAAATGAAACTAAAAACTATTTACCTAAATTAATTGCTTTGGCATCAATAATTGATAATCCGCAAAAATTTGGTGTTAATTTAGATGATGTTGACAATACTCCTTATTTTGCAGTTATAAATCCAGTTAATGCCACAAGTGTGGGAAATGTAATTGCTCAATCAGGAGTGAGTGATTCTATTTTTGCTAAATTAAATCCAGAATATCAATCAAATAGTTATCAATTAAGCCCAAGTGATATAGTGTTACTACCACTGGTTAATCAACAATTGTATTATGCTGCAAATAATTTAAATTATGCTGAAGTAAAACCGATTATCTTAGATAATGATGAATCTCAAAATGATCCGGTATTAGCCCTGACTCAATCGGATAACGTTAATGCACAAAATTCCGACTCTAGTTCTGATGATAGTAATAATCAAGCTAATCCTGGTGATGAAGCACAATTGGATGATTTAATTGCTAATTTAGATCAACAAGCGCAGCAAGAGCAAATAAACGGCAATGCACAGGAAATTAGATATAAAGTTAAGCCGGGTGATACTTTATTTGCCATTGGCAAGAAATTTAAAGCGAACATTAAACAAATAAGGTTACAAAATAAAATTCCAGGAAATGATTTAACAGTTGGACAAACTTTAATCATTCATTTAAATAATAGTTGATGGGGATGGTATGTTTAAAAAAATAATTTTTATACTTGGGTTTATTTTGTGTCAATCAGTTTTAGCTGAAAATCTATATAAAAATTATAATGCTGGAATTAAACAATTGATGGATTTTTATGACAGTGATAACGGCTTGTGGCGCGATAGTAATTGTATCAAAAGTGGAGCATGTAAAGCTAACGACGGTAACGGTTTTTGGTACTGGGCCAATATTGAACGCTTATTAGCTGATTATCAAATTTTAACTGGTGAAAGTAGTTATACCACATACATGAATCAAACAATGGTTAAAAATAAAGATGATATTATTGGTAGCCCATATTTCGATGATGAAGGATGGTGGACCCTAGCATTTATTACCGCGTATAAAGCAACACAAAATAAAGAATATTTGGCTGCAGCTGAGAGTATAGTTGAAGATATAAGTATACGAGGCGGGCAAAATGTGTGTGGTCATGGCGGTATTTATTGGAATGCTAAAAAAACTCAAGTCGGTAGTATTGCTAATGAACTTTATATTCGCATAAATGCTCAGCTATATTTGATTACCGGAAATACTAAATATTTAAATAATGCAAATAACACTTGGGACTGGTTTAAAAGTTCTGGCTTAATTAGCCCAGATTTTATTGTTGCCGATCATTATAAGGTCGATGGTGATAAATGTGGGGATAAAGTTGAATGGCACTTTACTTATACCAATGGAGTATTATTGGGGGTATTGGCCGACTTGGCTTTAATCAATCAAGATCCAAAATTAATGAATCAAGCTAAAGAAGTGGCACGAAGAGCTATGTATAATTTTACAATGGGTGGAATTTTAACAGAACCTTGTACCAGCGTTAAAACTTGCGCCGATGATGCTTTTATGTTTAAAGGTATTTTTGTGCATGAACTGGCTTATTTAGCTTTAGCTGCTAAAGATCTGCAATTTACAAGTGATTTACGCACATATTTAAATTTTAATTATAATAAATTAGTAGAAAATCAAGGAGAGTCAGGTTTATATGCCTTTTCTTGGTCATTACCGGTTGAATTTGATAGCGATAGTTCTTTATATAATCCATCTGATGTTGTAACTCAGTTATCTGCTTTATATTTGATGGACGCTACTTTGATGTTAGATAGTAATGATATTTTTACTTCGGTGGCACCGAGTAAAATGAATAAACGGCATGCTAAATATAAACCGGTTATTTTAAAACCACAACAAGTCGAGCCTTTAGAACTTGAGCGGCACCATAGAAAGCATGCAAAAAGAAAAAAGCATGGAAATAAAACTTTAAACTTCAAAGGTGGGTATAAAAAATAGAGGCTTGTTATCATCTTTATAGAAGGTTAAGTGAAAGTGTTAAATACTGCGATAATAAATGATATTAAACTTTGTTATTATGACAATTTAAATTTAAATCATCCACCAATTATTTTTATTCATGGGCTTGGTGAAAACTTGCACTCATGGAAGCACCAAATACAATTTTTCAATCTTAATTATCGTGTTGTGGCCATGGACTTAAGGGGGCATGGTGCTACAACAGATGGGAATAAAAAGATTAGTATAGAACAGTTTGTTGAGGACTTGATTGCTTTTCTTGACTATTTAAACATTTCGCAGGCTCATTTTGTTGGCTTATCCTTAGGGGGAATGATTTGCCAGCAATTAACACATCTACATCAATCACGAATTTTGTCGCTAGTGCTTGCCAACACATCAGCTTTTCCTACTGACATGGGGAATTTCCCTTTGTCTGTTAGATTGGAGTTTGTTAAAAATACTCCGATTGATGTTTTAGCAAATTTTATAACTAAAAACTGTTTGCCTAAAAATAATTATTCGCCAAATTTATATGCTGAGATTCTAACCATGTTTAGTGATAATCGCAGCATTCCATATTTGGCGGCCACTGCAGTAGCATTTTCTTTTGATTTTAGAGATAAAATTGATAATATTAAAGTTAGAACTCTTATTATTGTTTGTGAATATGATGTTGTTACCCCTGTATGGGCTGCACAATTTCTGCAACAACATATTACTAATTCAACTTTGGTTGTTATTTCTAATGCTGGACATTTAACCAAATTAGAACAACCTCAACAATTTAATCAAACAGTTAATAACTTTCTTAATTTAGATTAGTTACTCGAGTGTTATATTAATAAAAAGGTCATAATAAATTATGACCTTAGCGTGATATTGTGAAAAAAATATAATTGAATTTAAGTATTGATGTTTAGAATAAGCCCGTTGGCATCAGATGTTGAAGCAGGCCAAACATTAATTCCACATAGTTTACTATCACCTTTACATCTTAAACTGGATGCAGGCAATACAGCAATTGCATGGTTAGGCATATTTTCCTCAGATTGGCTTAAAGAATAAGATTGCGTCCATTTAGAATCAACTATAAGATTAGCTTGTGTTGCAGGAATTTGACCAACTAACATATAATCTTCACGACCCGATGAGGCACAAATATTTTGATTATGATGTAAAGGGCTGATAGTAGTTTCACTAACAATATTATCATGCTGCGGGTTCAATACTCCGGCTACTCGTTCTTTCATGCATGCGACAGTTATAGGTGTTGTTAAAACTTGATTATAGCCACTAACTTCAGAAGCACAAACAGAATTAATTAGGACCATAGTACAACATGCAATTATAATTTTCTTCATTTGTTAATCCAGTATTAAAAAATTAATAAAATAGAAATTTTAAAACTTTTGTAATATTATAT
>JAPJMP010000044.1 GCA_026461645.1 Burkholderiales bacterium | reverse complement strand
TAAAGTAGCTTCTGCTGCTTAATTTATTTACTTAACTTTTAATTTTAAGGATTAAACATGAAAAAATTACTAGCTCTTATTATTGCTGCTGCGTTCTTTGCCGGGTGTTCTTCTGACAATCAACCTAGTAACAACCCTACACTAGTTGTAGTTAAGCATAACCATGGTCATATGATGAAACATCATCATAGACATGCTAGCATGCCTTCTACAAAAATGGGTAGCTAATAGTTTATTTGGCTCTTAAACCGAAAGTATAAGCTTTCGGTTTTTTTATTTATAATAAAGAATTATGCAAAAATATCCAATGACAATTAATGGTGCTAAGTTACTTAATCAAGAATTAGAGCGCTTAAAATCAGTTGAAAGACCAGCTGTTATTCGCGCCATAGCCGAAGCTAGAAGTCATGGTGATATTTCAGAAAATGCTGAATATGATGCCGCTAAAGAAAAACAAGCTTTTATTGAAGGCCGCATTGCTGATCTTGAATATAAAATTAGTTTAGCGCATATTATTGATCCAAGTAAGATTAATCATGGTGGTAAAATAATTTTTGGTTTAAAAGTTAAGCTTCTGGATTTAGAGAATGATAATATAATCATATATCAAATCGTCGGTGATGATGAATCTGATCTTAAATTGGGTAAAATTTCAGTAAATTCTCCCGTCGGAAGAAGTTTAATAGGTAAAGAGATTGGTAGCATTGTTGAAGTTAAAGTTCCCAATGGTATTCGCGAATATGAAATAATTGATTTCGGATGTCAATTATAACTGTTTAAATTAAAAATTCCTTAACAATCAATTCGGCAAACAAGCTATTAGCCCAAGCAAACCAAGGTCTAGTATAATCACTAGCATTATCTTTATTGATGCTTTCATGCATAAAATAAGTATCAGCATGCGAATTAAGGAGTAATTCAAGACAGGTATCTATTTCGCTTTGATCATGGCTAGTTAATGCTTGCATAATAATACCAATAGGCCATACGTGGTCACTTCCTGTATGTAAACTGCCTAATCCAGTTAGTACCTTGCCACTAAAATACCAAGGGTTGGCTTTAGATAAAATAAATTTACGGGTGTTTTGATAAATTGGATCGTGGCTATTGATGCAATCAAAATATGGTAAGGACAGTAAATTGGGAGCATTAGCATCATCTTGGAGTAACTGCGAACCAAAACCATCAATTTCATAAGCAAAAATTTTACCAAAAACTTTATGCTCAACAATGGCATGAGAAAGTAGGGCGTGTTTTATTTCTAAGGCCATCTTATTACAATCATTAGCAAAACTATAATCATCGTAATGAATTATGATTAATTGGGCTAATTTATGTAGCATTCTTGAGGCAAAGAAATTACTTGGGACTAAAAATGGAAAAATAGTCGCATCATCAGAAGGCCTAAAGCTTGAAGCAATTAATCCAATCGGATTAACTGGATTACCACGCCCAGCATTAGCTAAAGTATCTGATGCCACCTTAGTGGTCCGGGCAAAAGTATACAAATATTCACCATTTTGGTGTTGTTGTCCCCGTAGCGTGTGATAAATTAATTTTGCTGTATTGAGCCATTGCGCTGTAAAAATGCTCCTGTCTTTGGTTAATTGCCAGTATTGATGAACTAAACGAATATGGTAGCATAAAGAATCAAGTTCCCATTTACGTTCATGGATTTCTTTACGCATTGCAGTATGATCGTTACTCCAAATTGATCCTTCTTGTGCAAAATTAAAGGCATTAGCATATGGATCAAGTAAAATATAGTGTGCTTGACGATTAATTAAACCTTTAATTAAATTTTGTAGATTGCTATCTTTAAGTATAAAAGGTAAGTAGGGCCATATTTGAGCAGTAGAGTCACGTAACCACATTGCATTAATATCACCAGTGATAATATAAGTGTCTGGTTGTGGTTGAGAGCTATAGTGAACAGTGGTATCAAGGGTATTAGGAAAAGTTTGACTAAATAACTGCCATAATTGTGGATTATTAATTTTAACTTTGGCTGCAACAATGAAGTCTTCAATTACCGCGGAAGTAAAATTCTTGTTACTAATCCGCCGTGCTTGTGGTTGAGATAATGTTCCCATTTAGTTTATACTTCCTTTTTTAATAAATTTTGCATAAGGGATAATAATTACCACTAAAATAGCTAAAGGTGTTATTGTGGCTATTTTAAAGCCATTAATCATTCCCAAATGATCAATTAGTTGGCCAATTATTCTAACGCCAATGCTTGAGGCAATAGCAAAAATAATGGTAAGGACTGTCATTAATAAAACATGCTTATCTTTATTGGTTTTGCTTAAAATAGAGGCATTTAATAATGGAGTACCTGGAGCTAAGAAAAACCCCAATGAAGTTAAAATAATTGCTGCAATTGGAGTATCACTCATTTGTTTAAGTGGAGAAATGGTTAGGTGTAAATGTGAAAAAACGTAAATTAAAGTGATTAAGCCGCTAGCATAATAAATAAATAAAGCCCACACCCAACAAACAAACTTTAACAGCAATACTACCACCACCCGTCCAGCCATTGTAGTAATTAGAGCAAAACTGGCAATTTTAATACTCAAAGATGCTGACATACTTAATGCTTGTTGATAAAATCCAGGTAGCCAAGCGCCAAATCCCATTTCAATCAAATTTGCAAAAAAAGCCACCGCAAGCATTGCTACTAAATAACGATTATTACAGATTTGCCACATTGATTTTAGTTGAGTAGTAAAATTTTGTTGTTGGTGTGCAATTGAACTTTCATCTAAAGGAGTAAATTGCCACAATAGTATGGTTATTCCCCCTACAAGCGCAAATACCCAAGTAAAGCTAAGCCACAAATGAGGGTAATAGTGTAATACATAAGCAATTATCCACATTCCAATTACTGAACTAAATGCCCAAAAAAATTCCAACAAAGCCAACATCATCGCCAATTGCGCGTCATTTTTTACCGTAAGCGGAACTGTTGAATACAGCACTACTTTCATGGCCACAAATACTAAACCTAGACCGATTAAATAAATTTTTAACATAATATATTTATCAATTATTGGCATTAAGATGGCAATAATAAGCATAACTGCTATTACTATTATTAAAGAATTACGATAGCCTAATTTTAAAATTAATGAAAATAGTCCAATCAGAAAAAAGATCATGGAAAAATTTTGATAAGCCTCCAAAGTTCCAGCACTAGTTGCTGATACATGATAATAAGTTACAGCCTGCATAATAAATGTGGATAAAGTGCTGGCAAATAAACTTAAGCAACACACGGTAAAAAATATGGTAAATTTTAATAATTTAGTTTGTGGCATCTAGACTATCAATTCATAACAAAGTTGCACCAATTGCGGGTTCAACAGTACTTAGTGTTAAATTCGGAAATTCAGTAATTAAATCAGGATAATAATATGGCGCCAAACCGCCTAGAATACTTAATTGAATCTGGCTATTTAATTTATAAATAGCCATAACGTAATTGCGTATATTAATTAAGCCAATATTGCGGATTTGTTGCGCATAAATGTCATTATTTTGATGCTTAATATATTGTGCCAGACTAGCAAAATCACTAATTTTGGCATTAATTAAATATGCTTTACAGGCCTCAGGCGCTGCACCCAAGTTGCGATATAAAGTTTCAAGCAAAGGAGACCAAGGAATGACCTTGTCAATTGCTTGGCATAAAAACTGACTTACTAGCAAACCTAAATGCGCAGCACCACCTAAATCGCCTTGAGGAAAACCCCAACCACCAATTTGCGTATGCTGCTGATTATCAGCAATGTAACCAACTACTCCAGTGCCACAAATTAAAATTGCTCCATTATTGTTACCATGAACTGCAAGTAATGCAATATGACAATCTGAAGCTAATTTAATTGGTACATTATATTTGTGCTGAAGTTGAAGCAATAACTGTGTTTGATTTTTTGCTACAGAATAACCAGCAATGCCGATGCCAATTGTTGTATTTGTTACAGTTAAACCATGTTTAGCTAAAAAATAATCAATACAAGTTGTAATTGCAGTATAAGCTAAGCTAATATCGTATCTAATATTAGAACTGGTGGTGGTATATGAATCAATTATTTGTTGCTGAGAATTTAATAAAATTGCGCGTGTTTTACTACCACCACCATCAATTCCAATTTTATAATCTAGCATGATTATTGGCTTTCTTTATTTAAAGCTATTTCACCGTCATTTTTACCTAAACGGCTAACATTAATTAAACCAATTGAAGATATTACAGCAAAAAGATAAAAAGTATAATTAAATGTTTTAGCATTACTGGCAAACAGATCTAAGTTAAAATAGTGAGCAAAGAAAATTAACGAGAAAGAACAAATGCCAATACTTAAACTTGAAATAAATTGTCTTGCAGTAATGTCAACAGTAGTTACTTGTGAAACTTTAATTTTAGGCACATCTACATAATTGAGGGCACCAGTTGAGGAAATTAAGGTAACGCTAGATATGCCAAAAATAAATTCAGTTATAATAATAAATAAAAAACTAGTATTGGCATTAAAGTTAGCAAAAACCAATAAGCCTAAAATTTGTATCATCAGAGCTCCAAATATGGTGTCACGAAAACCTATTTTCGAAATTAAAATATTAATTTCGCGTCTACCGATAACAAATCCAGCAACCAATGGAATAATTAGCATACCTGATGCCATTGGCGATAATTTAAAACATTCTTGAAACATTAAGGGTAACATAAACGGAATTGCAGTAGTAACCAGATAAATCGAAATATTAAGAATAAAACCAATGCGAAATGTTTTAATATTAAATACGGCAAAATTAAAGATTGGTTTTTTACTATTTTTACAGTGATAAATCAAATAAATAAATAAAACCAAGCCTAAAATTAACAGTGCAATTATAATTTGCATTGGAATTATATCAAAATGACCAATAAACTCAGTGCCAATAGAGATGCAACATAAAGATGTGGCAACAATCACAAAGCCTAAATAATCAAATTTAGGAATTACCTTGGATTTACTTTGTTCAACATATTTTATGCCTAAAATAACGCATAGAACACCGATAGGAATGTTGATATAAAATATCCATTCCCAGGCAAAATAATTAGTAATGATGCCGCCAATAATTGGCCCACATAACATTCCCATCAATGCAGTGGAAAAAACAAACGCCTGTACTTTAAGTAAATGTTGTGGCAACGTTTTGCGCATCAAAATTATTCGTGCAGCAGGATTCATTATTGCTCCACCAACACCCTGGCAAAATCGAAAAATAGATAATTCGGCAGTGTTGTGGGCTATAGTACATAGATAAGAAAATAAAATAAATAATAAAATTGATATAATAAAAACTGTTTTGGTGCCAAATTTGTCAGTACAAAAACCACTAATTGGAATAAATACAGCTAGACCAATATAATAGGTTGCTACAGAAAATTTCAGAATAATTGGATTTTGCATGAATTGGCGTGCAATCGTAGGAATAGCGGTATTGAGGATAGATGAATCTAAGAATTCCATAAATAGCACTAAAGCCACAATTAATGGAATCATAGTATTTACGTCACTTAATCGGCGACTTTTAGTATTCATTGTTAAACTCTATAAACTAATTAATGTTTAAATATATATTTATATATTTTACATTATCTGCCCTTAACTAGTGAATAATTTGCATTGAGTGTACGGACCAAGTATATTTGCTGAGTGATTGTTGTAATATTTATTGTTGCAGTATTAAAATTCTGCACGGAAATTTAATTGTGGATATATATAGTGCGAAATTACTTGAATTTGTGTGGCAAGATAATTACAATGGTGCTTAAATAAATTATATTGGTTAAAATTAATTAGTAGATATTGTTCGCAGGTGGGCTATTATCCATAATATTATAATATCCCATTTTGTGCTTAGCGATTATTAATTAGTATATTTGCTAGAAGCCCCATATTATTAACAACTAATATATCCTTACTACCACTATCATAATCAAAGTTTATATAAGCGTATGCATTTACTATATCAAGATTATCTTCATTAAGAGCGCCAGTATCTGGTACATCATATGTATATTTCGCAGATGCTGGATCTGGAATGCTAGTAGGTAACTGAGGAGTGCTTCCAATTACTACTGATGAATCGCCAGGAGAGCATTGAAAATTAAGGTAATAACTTAAATTTTGGCTAGGCAGACACATGGCCCATACTGGAAGTTCTTGATTGACAATAGATATACCAATAACATTAGAGTCTCCAGCAGCTAAACTAGATTGTCGATTTTGTCCATAATTGGTATTGGCAGCATATACAGCTGTTACTGATAATGCACATATTATAGCAATAGATTTATTAAATTTCATATTAGTATCCCTTCTTATTAAAAACATATAACTTGAACAAAAAATACTTAACAATTTTGTAATTTTTTATTTTCTAATCGCATTATACCATAACAACAGAAAATGTCAATAGAGGATTCTTAAATTGGTGCCATAATTGGCTAAAATTTAAAAACATGGAGTCGAAATAAATCTAGATTAACATTGAAAAACTAATTCTATTAGCGCCGTGATTAAAATTATCAATGAGGGAATATTTTATATTCTTATCAGAAAATATAAACATAAATAAAATTAGCTAATAGTTAATAATACTATGCTAAAATGAATTAATATAGTTTACCGCATTAATAATTAAATGATAAAAATAAACTTTTAGGTTTAACTGATGCAAGTATCTTTAATAAAAAAAGAGTTAGAACAGTTTATCACTCAGACTAGAGTTATCGATGATGAGTTTTTACGCTATGCCTATTCTACTGATGCTAGCTTGTATCGAATTATACCGCAACTAGTTGTGATTGTAGAGACCAATAGTGAAGTACAGTTTATAATTAGTTTGGCGCATAAATTTAAATTTAGTATAACCTTCCGCGCTGCTGGTACTAGTTTATCGGGCCAGGCACTAAGTGAAGAAGTATTGGTTATATTGTCACCTAATTATTGGCAAGAATATAAGATTTATAATAACGGGCAACAAATTGCGCTTGAACCTGGAATAATAGGTGCTCAAGCCAACTTATTGCTTAAACCCTTTGCTATGAAGATTGGTCCAGATCCAGCTTCTATTGCCAGTTGCAAAATTGGTGGTATAGTCGCCAATAATTCCAGTGGAATGTGTTGTGGAACTAAACATAATTCCTATAAAACTATTGCCAGTATGAAAATTATTCTGGCAAATGGTACAACACTAAATACCAATGATAGCAAAAGTTGTGAGGCTTTTAAACACAATAATCCACAAATAATTGCTGAATTATTAAATATTCGCGAGGTGATTCAGGAAAATAAACAACTATCTGCATTTATTCAGGATAAATTTAGTATCAAAAGCACTTCTGGTTATAGTTTAAATGCATTTATCGATTTTGCCGATCCAATTAAAATTCTCGAGCATCTGCTGGTAGGATCTGAGGGAACATTAGGCTTCATTAGTCAAGTAACTTATAATTGCGTTGAAGATAGCCAATTTAAAGCAGTTAGTTTAATTTTTTGTGACAGTTTAACTCAAATAATTGATTTAAGTCTTAAATTTCCACAAGATAGCTTCATTGATGCTATGGAATTATTGGATGTTCATTCTTTAGCAGCTCTACAAAAAATCACCATTGCGCATAAATATCTACCTAATATTGGTGAGGATACTTCGGCAATATTGGTTGAATTAGCTGCAGCTAGCGAAGAACAATTACTTGCTAAAATAGAGACATTACAAAATATAATTAATAATCATTTAATTTTGCACCAAATTAAATTTACCCAAGATAGCATAATTTATAATGAGTTATGGGATATACGTAAAGGGATTGTTTCAATTGTTGGTGCCGAGCGAGTTAAAAACAGTTTCTTTATTATTGAAGATATTGCGGTAAAGATAAATTTATTAGCCAGTTTTATCTTTGATTTACGTTTATTATTGAAACAATTTAATTTTAATAATGTGGCGATTTTTGGTCATATTCTTGCCGGAAATGTTCATTTTGTTTTAACTCCAGTGATTACTAATGCTGACCAATTACAACATTTTACTGACTTTATGCATCAATTTTGTCAATTGGTTGTTAATAAATATAATGGATCATTGAAGGCAGAACACGGTAGTGGGCGAAATATGGCAACATTTGTAAATTTAGAGTGGGGGGATGAATGTTATGCTTTGATGTGGCGAATAAAAAAAATTCTCGATCCGGCATTAATTTTTAATCCAAATGTAAAATTAACTAATGATGATTTGCTCCATACGCATAACATTAAACCATTGTATCCAGTTGAATCTAATGTTGACAATTGTATTGAATGTGGTTTTTGTGAATCAGTTTGTCCATCAAATGGTTTAACTTTAACCCCACGTCAAAGAATTACAACTTATCGCAAGATGATGCATCATAGTACCTCTAAGGCCACTAAAAAACTATTTAGCCAGCGCTTTCAATATTACGCTATTGATACCTGTGCCACTACTAGCTTATGTAAAACTAAATGTCCGGTTGGTATTGATACCGGGGCGTTAATTTTAAGCTTAAAATTCAGGCCGCGAAAATGGGCCTTAAGTGTTAGTAATTTTCTTTTTTTTAGTAAATATAAACTAAAATTGGTTAACTATTTAACTACTCTTGTAGGTAAACAGCCAATTTATAACGCCTCAACCAAATTGCACCGTATAATTCCACTAGTGCCAGTTTATTTGCCTACTACTCCGGCAGTCCAATCAATTAATTTTAATTATGTAAAATTTAAGCCCAAAAATATTGATAAAGATAAAGTTTTGTTATATTTTCCAGGTTGCAATAATCGTATTTTTGCAGCAACGCAAAGTGATGACACTCAGGTAACGGCTTTAGCGCAAATTATGGCAAAATTAGGCTATAGAGTTATTTATCCTCAGCAATTAAATGATTTATGTTGTGGTCAAATATATACTTCAAAAGGAATGCCTGAATTGGCGCACCAACAAGCACAACGAGTAATTGAAGTGATGCAGCAGTATAATTATCCGTTAGTTGTGGATAATAGTAGTTGTTTTTATGCTTTAGCTAAACATCAAGGGATTAATATTATTGATGAAGTCGAGTTTATTCATCAGCATTTGGATCAATTAGCTTTATCTAAACATTATACCCAAATTGCAGTATATATTGATTGTAGCAGTCGGCATTTAAAAAATGAGAATAAAGTTTATGAGATTGTGAATAAATGCTGCACTAATATTGTTACGCCGCTTAATAATGCTTGTTGTGGTTTTGCCGGTAATAAAGGTTTTACTACCCCAGAGCTAAATGCCAATAGTTTAATTCGCTTAAATGATCAAATTGCCAACTGTGATATTGGAGTAACTATGAATCGTAGTTGTCAAATTGGTTTAAGTTATCATGGTAATAAAAAGTATATGGCATTAGCTGAATTAATTTTAGATTGTTTATAGGATTAAATAATGATTTTATGTTTAGATATTGGAAATTCCAATTTAGTCGGTGGCGTATTTAAAGATCAATTGTTATTACAATTTCGGCATGATACTAAAAAAATTGGTACATCCGATGAATTAGGAATATTTTTGCGCAGTGTTTTACGTGAGAATGAAATTGATTATAAAGAAATCACTAAAATTGGTATTGCATCAGTAGTGCCATATATTGATTATACAATTCGTGCCGCCTGTCGTAAATATATATGCGGCATTGATCCGATATTTTTAAATTCAAATACCGCAATTAACATTAAAATCGCGCGTAAAAACCATCATGAGATAGGTGCTGATTTAATTGCTGGAGCAATTGCGGCGAAGGGATTATTTGCTAATCAAAATATTTTAGTATTTGATTTTGGTACTGCTACCACCGCATGTTTTATTAATAAGGATAGTGAATTTATTGGCGCTTCCATCGCTCCAGGTCTTAGATTGATGATGGAATCGCTGCATGGTAGTACAGCGAAATTACAGTCAGTAAATATTGTTGCACCTAAAACGGCGATTGGTACGCATACTAAAACCGCAATACAATCAGGAGTTTATTTCTCGCAATTGGGATTTGCTTTACAAATTATTAATGGAACTAAACAAGAGTTTAATTTAAATAATGAGGACTTAGTTGTGGTAGCAACAGGAGGATTTTCTTATTTATTTGCTAATAATAAAGTATTTGATCATATAATTCCTGAATTAGTATTATTAGGTATCAAAACTATTTTATAAATGAGTTATCATGCAAAAATTAAATCAACATACATTTTGGCAACAGCATCAACGTTTTAGTAAGGCTGATTTAGCGACCGAAGCTATTCAGCCGCTATCGATAAATTTATCGCAGTTATGCCACACTAATTTAGCACAAGCTTTTAATTGTTTTGCTGCTATTGAAGTTAATGCCATTAATGCTTTGTTAGCCTACACTGATGAAATTGAGGAATTGCGCAAATACCTGCAGCAAGTTTTAAATAATGCAAAGAGTAGAATCTTTATTGCAGGTTGTGGTTCCTCTGGGCGATTAGCTATGTTAATTAAACGCTTATATGAGGCCTATTATCCAAGTGTTAATGAGAAAATTATTGCCCTAAGTGCAGGTGGGGATACTTCATTAATTAAATCAGTGGAGCAATTTGAAGATGATGCAAAACTTGGAGTTAAGCAGTTATTACAACAAGGATTTAGCAATGATGATCTGTTAATTGGATTATCAGCAAATGGCAATGCGCCATTTGTTACAGCAATGCTTGAATATGCAGTTAATAATGCTAAAATGAAACCTTATTTTATTTTTAATAATAGTAAAAAAAGTTTAGCTGCGATTGATAATCAACATATTTGTTTTGATGATCGAATTATTGCTCTATCTCTTGATGTAGGTCCGATGGCTATAACTGGTAGTACTAGATTACAAGCAACTACTGCGATGCAAATTGCTTTAAGTTTAGCCTTGTTGAGTAACCAGACAATTGAAGCTGAAATTCAGCTAATTAGCACTCTAATTGCGCAGTTGCCTTTATCTCAGATGGACCCGATTACTACTTTGGAGGCTCAGGTTATACACAATGAGTATGTGTTGTATCAAGCTGAGGATCCATTTATTGGGCTTAGCTTATTAGCTGATATTACTGAGAGAGCGCCGACCTTTAATTTAATTCCTTTTGAAAATAGTAGTGATGAATCAATTGCTACACCTAGCCCATTTTATTTCAGTTTGATTAACTGTAATAATCAACAAGAGGTGTGGTTAAAGTTATTTGGTCGGCAGGTAGTATGTTTAAATTGGGCTGATTTTCCGGATACAACCAATAAATATATTAATGGTTTTAATTTATCAGCCATTAGCCCAAGAGCACAGCAATTATATTTAAAACAACCACAGCATCACTCGCTGTGGTTAGTGCAGCAAGATAAGCTAGTAATTACTTTTAAAAATGTAAGCATAAGTATTAACTTACCGCAGGAGTTGTACTATAGAGCAATAGTATATAAAAGTATTTTAAATAGTCATTCAACTTTAATGCTAGGTAAACTAGACTATTTTGAAGGCAATGTAATGCTGTTTCTAAACCCGTCTAACTATAAATTGGTTGATCGTGCGATTCGATTAAGTCAATTGATTTTGCAGCAAAATTATCACCTTGAATTTAGTTATGCAGAGGTTGCGGCACAAACATTTAAATTAATTGATAAATTACAAGCAAATCAATCGATAGTTAAACTGGTAGTTGCGCATTTGAAAGATAAAGCAGGGTAATAGTTATTACCCTGAACTTTAATTTTAGAAATTAGTTACTAGTTTGTTCAGTTTTAGTTACATGTAGTATTGTAGAAGGAAATCCTTCAATATAGCATCCAGCATTATAAGCAAAATCATCCATATGGATATAAGTTGGAATTACTGATGAATATGTTGCACTAAGTACACCGCTAACAGTAAATGTATCACCATCCATTTCATACGAGCAAAAATTTACCCCGAAATTAGGACAATTGGCCTCTTTAGGCCCATAATTTAGAATTAATTCACATTTTTCATTTTTATCAATTAAGTGAATTTTACTAATATAGGTAGTTACACTAGTTGTAGTAATTTCTTGTACCACAGTCTCTGTAATAGTTTTATGCGCATTGGTAAGAACATAAGAATATGTAACAGCAAATGCAGGTTAAGGAGTAGCGCACATATGCTTATAAAAATTAGATTTTGCTTCTTCATTAACCTATATTCCCAAGTTTTTAGGCACTAGGATATCATAAGTTTGGGATATTTGCTTTTGTTCTTTTGTTAACTCGGCGGGTATAATTTGATTAT
>JAPJMP010000005.1 GCA_026461645.1 Burkholderiales bacterium | reverse complement strand
TTTATTACTCATAATCACTTCCTCTAAACATAATTATTATTTTACACCTCATGAAAAAGATTTGCAAAATTTATGCTTAAATTATCTGGGGTATTATAAACCCCAAAAACTTCAACACAATTGATTTAAACATAGACACTTTTCTATATTAATATTAAAGCGTAATTAGATTAACCAGGATTAAAGTAATAAATACAGTTCATGTTTTTTTTATTAAATCTCAGGATACAATAATCTCTATCTACTTTAAATAGATAGAGATTATTAGAAATTAAGATATAGTTATTTTATTTAAATAACTATTTTCCTTCTTTGTAACGTTCTGAGTATTCGCGAGAAGCAGTTTTAAGAACTATTTTTTCACCAACATTAACAAAAGAGGGAACAACAATGCGAATACCAATATCTAACATAGCTGGTTTATCCATTGCTGTAGATGTTGCGCCTTTAATTTGTGGTTCAGTTTCTACTACAGTACATACAATAGTTGTAGGAAACTCAACAGCAAGTACTCTACCATCTACTAATCTAAGATTTACATTAACACCATCAGATAAAAACACAATATCATCACCAATGACATCAGGAGTAATTGTTACTTGACTATAATCTTCACTATTCATGAAAATATAATTTTCACCTTCCTTGTAGAGGAAAGAACATTGAATTTCTTCAGTTGATAATCTTTCAATAGCATCGGTTGATCTAAAAGCAACTTGAGCTTTTGACCCGGTTTGAATATTTCGCATTTCAGTTTGTAAGAAAGCACCACCACCTGTTCCTGATTTAACAGTACGGGTACTTAATACGGCAAATTGCCGTCCATCATGTTGAATAATCCAACCTGGACGTAAATCAACTGCTTTTTCTTTCATTCTAACTCCTTTTTCTTTGTTGCAATTATTTAAGATAGTAATTTTACACTATTTTGGATCTATTATGCTTTAAAATCCACTGTTGAATTGTATTAGTTTCTTGCTCTGCTAATAAATAATGTTTAAAAGAGGCATTGTTATCATGCATGCGATAATAAAGAAGCACTTCTGGTAAATTGGTGGCCATAATATTTTGTGTAAATACAAGATGAGCAAATAGATTGTAATCAGAACATATTTTATAAGTTGAATCATACCTTAAATTTTGAAATAATGCTTTTCGAAACATAACACTTGGATTTAAAAAAGGCACACCGTTAAAAAAACTTTGCTGTAATTGTTCCATTGTTTCTGGTATAGCATATGGCAAATTAACCCCTGACCTATCAGGATATAAAGCGCATGCCTGTCCACCAATAAATCCAATTTCAGGATGACTTTCAAGAAACTTTAGTTGCAGGTCAAATCTATTTGGCGTACAAATATCATCATGATCCATCATAGCGATAAAATCACCTTTAGCCTGATTAATTCCTATATTGGAAGCCGTAGCAATTCCGCTATTTATATGGCAAGGAACCC
This sequence comes from Burkholderiales bacterium, assembly GCA_026461645.1. GTDB lineage: Bacteria > Pseudomonadota > Gammaproteobacteria > Burkholderiales > UBA11063 > Aquella. The sequence goes on along the minus strand of JAPJMP010000005.1, from coordinate 4,090 downwards.
AAATAATTCGAGAATCTTTATAACTATTAACAATGTGATGTAATCGTAATTCATCCTCAGGACTATCATTGACGAGTATTAATTCAAAATCTGAATATGATTGCTGTAATATACTTTCAATTGCTTGTCGTAAAAAATTTTCTGGCGTTTGAAAAATTGGCATTATTACACTAAGTTTAATTTAGACTCCACCTTTTATTGTAAATATTAGCAAAACAAGCTAAGAATTAAGCATTTTAGATGGTTTAATTAATTTTTCAAATTCTTTAGCGGGAAGAAACTTTAACTGTAAATTAGCCTCACTTAAAGAGCAATCATGGATATGTGCATAATGTGCAATTTGGGCTGCTTTGTCATAGCCTATAACAGTACTGATAGCAGTAATTAACATTAAAGAGTTATTAAGTAGAGTTTCAATTCTTTTTTTATTTGGTTGAAGACCTTTTAATAAATACTGAGTAAAAGAATTAACCGCATCTGTAAGTAAGGTAATTGACTGAAGAATATTGTAAATCATTAAAGGTTTAAATGCGTTCATTTCTAAACTGCCAGAGCTTCCGCCTAAGGTAACGGCCAAATCATTAGCCATAACTTGAATAGCCACCATAGATAGTGCTTCACATTGAGTCGGGTTAACTTTACCTGGCATAATTGATGATCCAGGTTCATTTTCTGGTAAAATTAATTCATTAATACCAGCTCTAGGGCCACAGCTTAAAAATCGAATATCATTAGCAATTTTAAACAAAGAGTTAGCAGTTGTTTTTAAAACACCACTTAGATTTACTAAAGCATCATGTGATCCTTGTACGGCAAACTTATTCTCAGCACTAATAAAAGTTTCGCCAGTAAGTTTATTTATTTCCTTAATTATTAATTCGGAGAAATTGGCTGGGGCGTTAAGTCCTGTACCAACCGCAGTACCACCAATAGCTAAATGTTTAACTTGAATTAAAGAGTTTTTAATTCGTGCAATATTATCCTCAATTAAAACGGCATAACCAGAAAATTCTTGCCCTAATGTCAGCGGAACAGCATCTTGTAAATGTGTGCGCCCAATTTTAATAATCTTTTGCCATTTTTTTGCTTTGCACCATAAGGTTTCAGATAATGTCTGCAAAATTGGAAGTAAATGAGTATTAATTTCAATTACTGTGGCAATATTCATCGCACTAGGAAAAACATCATTGGAAGATTGGCTTAAATTAACATGATCATTGGGATGTACTGGGTTTTTGCTACCAATTTTTTGTTGAGCTAATTCAATTGCCCGATTAGCAATTACTTCATTTACATTCATATTTGATTGAGTTCCACTACCGGTCATCCAAACATGTAGCGGAAAATGTTGGTTTAATTGACCACTAATTACTTCATTGGCCGCCATTATAATTAAATCTGCTAACCTTTTAGGTAATATTTTTAATTTATTATTGGTGGTAGCTGCAGCTTTTTTAATTAAAGCTAAAGCATGAATAACTTGAAGTGGCATTAATTCCTGGCCAATTGCAAAATATTTTAACGATCTTTGCGTTTGAGCACCCCAATATTTTGTTGTGCTCACTTTTATTTCGCCTAGGCTATCTGACTCTATTCTATAAGAAGCCATGTTTTTAACCTATATAAATTAATTTACTTTACTTTAGTTTCAACTAACTCATACTCAAGCTCTTCATGCCTTGCGACACTTGAAGCTACAACATCATTATAGCGTGGACGAGATGAATCTATATTGACAGCTGGTTGATAATTATTTTTTAACTGCAAGTCAGTTGCTACTAATTCAAACTCACCTAAATCAACAGGTTGCATAATAGTATTTTGCTTAACTATAGTTAATACCTCTGCTGTTGGAATAAATTGTTGTTTATTTTCCTCTACGGGCGTGTTTGCAACAAGAATTTCATTTTCCACAATTTTGGGCTGAGCAACTGGTAGTGGATTTTCACCCCAAGCTTGATTTATTGGTGGTTTAGCATAGCTTTGATTTGTGCTCAGGTTAGTTGGGGTCATTTCCTCAATTTTAGGAGCAGTTACTTTTAAATTATTCTCATTAGCGGGTGCAGAGGCTAATGAACTTCTATTATTGGGACGCAAGTTATTGCGATTAAAAGTTTTATTATTTCCTAAAGTATCAGATTTACTAATATTGTCATAACGTTGGCTTTGTGGTGAACGTTGCTGTTGCTGTCTTGAAGCTTGCGTTTTATTTGCATTCTTATTTGCACCAACTGATTTAACTCTAGAAGTTTTATTGTTAGTAAATTTATTGTTAGAGTTAATTGGTTTGGCATGTAGACTGTGAGAAACTTCATTAGATTTAGTTTTATCTTTAGGTTGTAATAAATTGGTAAAAAATCCAACAACCTTGGTTAATATTCTTCTCTTATTCATTATTGGTGCTGGAGAAGATAAAGTAATATTGCGTACCATTGGTTTACTGTCTGCAGCATTGTCGAATTTAGTTTCGCGATTATTAGCAGATAAATTTTCTTCCATTGTTTCAACCAACGTGTAACTAGATCTATTAGCTAAAGGATCATAACCATCCACCGCAATCTTTTTAAATTTATAATTAGGCACTTCGAAATGAATATTAGGAATCAGCAACACACGAATATTTAAGCGACTTTCAATTTTTGCTAAATCACTGCGTTTTTCGTTTAATAAATATGTGGCTATAGATACAGGTAATTGTACATGTAATTGAGAAATAGAAGTTGCATTTTTAACCACTTCGTCTTGAATCATTCTTAAAATATGAATTGCAGCTGATTCTGTTCCTCTAATAGTACCAATTCCAGCACATTTAGGGCAAGGAATTGAGGTTGATTCTTCAAGTGAAGATTGTAATCTTTGCCGCGATAATTCAAGTAACCCAAACTTAGATAATTTACTCATTTGTATTCGCGCGCGATCAATTCCTAATTGTAATTTGAAACTATTTTCAACATCGCGTTGATTTTTCTGTGATTCCATATCAATAAAATCAACTACAATTAAACCGCCAAGGTCACGCATTCTTAATTGTCGCGCAATCTCTTCTGCAGCTTCTAAATTAGTTGCAACAGCAGTAGCCTCAATATCACTACCTTTATTGGCCTTAGCCGAGTTAACATCAATTGAAGTTAAAGCTTCAGTGTGATCAATCACAATAGAACCACCAGAAGGTAAATGTACTACTCGATTATATGCTGTATCAATTTGGTGTTCAATTTGAAAACGAGAAAACAATGGAATATCATCATTATAAAATTTAACACGATCTACATAAGCTGGCATTACATGTGACATAAATTGCTTGGCTTGATCAAAGATATCTTCCATATCAATTAATATTTCAGAAATGTCTGGAGAAAAATGATCACGAATTGACCTTACAACTAAATTACTTTCTTGATAAATTAAGAAGCTACCGTTGTTATTAAGAGAGGCGCTATTAATAGCATCCCAAAGTTTTAATAAATAAATTAAGTCCCACTCAAGTTCTTCATGTTGTCTGCCTAGTGCTGCTGTTCGAGCAATGATACTCATTCCTTGCGGAACCTGTAAAGCGCCTAATGCTCTTTTTAATTCATCACGCTCATCACCATCAATACGGCGTGAAATCCCACCAGCTCTTGAGTTATTCGGCATTAAAACCAAATAACGACCAGGAAGTGAAACATAAGTGGTTAAAGCCGCACCTTTATTTCCTCTTTCATCTTTTTCTACTTGAATGATTAATTCGGAGCCTTCTTTTAGGCTGTTGAAGTCGCGATATTTACTATTTTCTGGAAGATATTTAGGATCAATTTCCTTGAACGGTAAAAACCCTTGTTTTTCTGTTCCATAATCAACAAAACAAGCCTCTAGTGATGGTTCAACTCTGGTTATAACACCTTTGTAGATATTACCACGGCGCTGAGTTTTGCTTGAAGTTTCAATATCAAAGTTTAAAAGTTTCTTGCCGTCAACGGTTGCAACTCGTAGTTCTTCCTGATAAGTTGCATTAAATAACATTCGTTTCATAAAAGTACCTTATTAATAGTACCTATATGTAATTATTTACCAACTATTTTCGTAATTTTTATACAAAATAGTAAAAGAT
>JAPJMP010000043.1 GCA_026461645.1 Burkholderiales bacterium | reverse complement strand
TTAGAAAAGTATATTGACTCTTAGCTAAAGGTAAATTATAGAATTTATTAGCTGTAGCAATAAAAAAACTCTGTGGCGCATTGCTAAAATTAACTACTGGCCAATTATTATTATGTAGTAATTTTATAGTATAAGTAGTGTTGGGTAACAATGGATAATTAGTACTTGGCCCCAAAATAGTAGTATAACCAGCACTTAAATCTTTATCTGTAATCGGATTAGTTAAATATTTTAAACTAGTACAATTATTGCTACTTGAGCAAATGCTCATATCTAGCTTAGGATTAACATTACCAAGCTTAACATAACTTACTGCTTGATGAAAACCGAATTGCCAGTTATTTAGCGGAGCTATATTTTGTGTACTTAAAGTTACATTTACAGAAAATGTTGTCGCCTTATCATCATCACCCATTGCGCCAACAATTAGGTTGGAGAGAGTTATGGCAGAATTTGTATTTAACTCAGGTAGTGCATTAGTAGTAGAACTTAGTGTCAAACCGACAATTAAACCTAAAACTAGTTTATTAATTTTATGCTTCATTATTTACCCTCCTAGTAACTTATTTTGTTTATGTATGTTACATTGTAACATAATTTACACAGAATTTAAATACTCAATTTGTAAGATAAAACGGCACTTGGTTTGAATAAATTTCCTAGCATGCTCACAGTATTAACTAAATCAGAATTATGTTTGACCGCCTAATTACTAATTGCTGTATTTGAAAAGCATTTACCACATAAAGTTTTATGGCCTAAAATATAATTAGCTGCCAATTGTTTTGGTTTACCAGACTCTTGTAATTGTTGTACTACTAAACTACTACTATTACCGCAACAAACAATCAAATGTTCACGCGTAACTTGTAATATTTGTCCTACTTGCTCACAACTAGTTTTAGGACCAATAGCAGCTTGCCAAAATTTAATTAACTTTTGTTCTAAAAATGAATAACACCCAGGAGCTGGATTAAAACCACGAATTTTACGCTCAATAATAGTTGCATCCTCTTGCCAATTAATTAATGCTTCACTTTTATCAATTTTAGGGGCATAACATACTCCATCTTGGCTTTGTGGTTGTGGTTGAATCTTTGCATAATTTGCCAAGTATTCCAATAACATCTTTGCTCCCAAAGAAGCTAACTTATCATGTAGTGATTGTGCTGTATCATGTGATGTAATTAACACCTGTTGCTGCATTAAAATATCACCAGTATCAAGGCCACTATCCATTTGAATTAATGTTACGCCACTAATGGTATCACCAGCTAAAATCGCTCGATTAATTGGCGCTGCACCCCGAAAACGTGGTAACAACGACACATGAATATTGATGCAACCTAGTCGCGGAATACTTAAAACATTTGCCGGCAGAATTAAACCATAAGCCACAACCACCATAATATCAGGTTGTAATTGCTTTAAAATCTCAATTATGGTTGCATCTTGCTTCAATGACTGCGGTTGATATACAGTAAGCTGCTGTTGTTGCGCAAATTGCTTAACTAGCGATGGCGTTAATTTTTGTCCACGCCCTTGTGGACTATCAGGTTTAGTTAGCACAGCGACAATATTATGCTCGGTTGTAACTAATTGCGCTAAAACTACCTGAGCAATTTCTGGAGTACCGGCAAAAACGATTTTTAAGGGTTTAGCAGCAGTTGCCATCTATTTACTCATAGCTTTCATTAAATTAGCCATTTCTATTGCTGATACCGCAACATCATAGCCTTTATTACCACTTTTAGTACCTGATCGCTCAATCGCTTGCTCAATATTCTCAACAGTTAACACGCCAAATAATACCGGAATTTCTTCATCAATAGCTAATTTAGCTACACCTTTAGCTACTTCATTACACACATAGTCATAATGTGAGGTTGAGCCACGAATAACTGCACCTAAAGTAATTATGGCATCATACTTTTTAGTCTGGGCTAATTTTTTAGCCGCCAAAGTAATCTCCATTGCTCCTGGAACTCGCGCCACACTAATATTTTTTTCATCCGCACCATGTCGCAGTAATGCATCCATCGCACCGGCTAATAATTCATCGGTAATAAAACTGTTAAATCTAGCAATTACTATACCAAATTTTAACCCAGTTGCATTCAATTTACCTTCATAATTCATTTTCATTTCCTTTAACAGTTTTATAATAAATGACCTAAACGTTCTTTTTTAGTTTGCAAATATTTTTCATTTTCGGCAACTTTTGCTGTTTTTACATTGATTCTTTCACTAACTTCAATTCCATAGAAGTTCAATTCGTCTATTTTTTGCGGATTATTGGTTATTAATCTAATCTTAGTAATATTTAAACTAAGTAAAATTTTAGCAGCAATTGCATATTCACGCATATCAACGGCCAAACCTAACTCTTTATTCGCATCCACAGTATCTAAGCCCTGTTGCTGCAATTCATAAGCTTTAATCTTATTAATTATGCCAATGCCACGGCCTTCTTGACGTAAATAAATCACCATTCCATAACCTGCTTGCTCAATAATTTGAAAAGATTTATCTAATTGTTCACCACAATCACAGCGGCGTGAAGCAAACACATCTCCAGTTAGGCATTCAGAATGAATTCTCACCAAGGGGATTTTATCTGCAGTAAATTGCAGTGGATCACCTTTAATAATTGCAATGTGCTCTTTATTGTCAAGTATATTAGAATAGGCATAAATATTAAATTCACCATAATTGGTAGGTAATTTAGCTACCGCTTCCAACTTAATTAAATGTTTGGTTTTTTTAATATAATATGTTAAATCTTTGATGGTAATGATCTTTAAATTAAAGTCCCGCGCCATTTGCTGTAATTGAGGAACTCTTGCCATAGTACCATCAACGTTTATAATTTCACAAATTACACCGGCTGGGGTTGCACCACATAGTTTAGCCAAATCAACCGCTGCTTCAGTATGGCCATTGCGTTCTAAAACTCCATTTTCTTTAGCGATTAACGGAAAAATATGCCCAGGCTTACGAAATTCAGCAGCAGGGACACTAGAATCTATAATTTTTTGAATAGTTACAGCTCTACTCTCAGCACTAATACCGGTTCCAGTAGAGATATGATCAACACTTACTGTAAATGCAGTATTAAAATTATCGGTATTATTGGCAACCATCAGATCCAAATTTATTCGCTGCGCAATTTCCTGATTTATAGGCATACACAATAATCCCTTGCCATGAGTTATCATAAAATTGATTATTTCTGCAGTTATATTATCCGCCAAAGCAATAAAATCACCTTCATTTTCGCGATTTTCATCATCGCAAACAATAATTACTTTGCCTTTTTTTAGATCTGCAATAGCTTCATCAATTGTGTTAAAACCAACAGCTGGAGTTATTAGTTTAGAATGGTTACTCTCCACACAACTGTGATTAAATAAATCCATTTTGTTGCAAGTATTCATAATTAATTCCTTGAGACGTTAAATTCGATTTCGTTAAATTATAAACATATTTACTTAACAGATCATTTTCAATATTAACCACATCACCTATTTTCTTTGTGGCTAAACTAGTATTTTTTACAGTATGCGGAATTAACGAAATGCTAATTGCCTTAGCACTAACCGCAAAAATAGTTAAACTTATCCCATCAACGGCAATAGAGCCCTTTAGAATACAATGCTGTAGCAGAGCTGAAGTTAATTTAATTTGATAGCTAATTGCATTTTCATTGGGGGTAATTTGTATAATTTCACCAACACCATCGACATGTCCGGTAACAAAATGGCCGCCAACTCGTCCGCCAACTGCTAATGCGCGTTCAAGATTAACCCAACTGCCACTAGTTAATAATTTGGTTGTAGTTGCCTTAAATGTTTCAGGCATAACATCAACACTAAAACTAGTAGAATTAAATTCAGTTACCGTTAAGCACACTCCATTAACCGCAATTGAACCACCTAATTTCATATCCGCCATAATGCTCTTAGCCGCAATAGTCAACTGCAGCGCATGATTCTTTTGCATAATTGTTTTTACTTGACCAATTTCTTCAATAATTCCAGTAAACATATCAACCTTATAGTTAAAATTATTTTGCCGCCAGAGCGATGATTTTTATATCACCACCAATTAGCTGCAATTCTTTTATCGTTAATTTTAAACTATCAGCTAAATGCAAAACATTTAAGCCACTAGCTAAACCATAGCGATCACCACCGCCAATTAATTGCGGATTTACATACATAACTAATTGATTATATAAACACTGTTGCATAAAACTGCTTAATATTCGTGGACCACCCTCAACTAAAATGGAAGTAATTCCCAGCTTGAATAATTTAGGTAAAATTTTGCTTAATTCCAGTTGTGGCGCATCAATTTGAATAATTTTTACTAAGGCAAACTGCGCAAATAATGCAATTTTGGCCGCACTTACATTATTACTTACAAAAATTATACTTTGTACTTTATTGTCAGTAACTACCTTTGCTGTTAACGGAGTGACCAAATTTGTATCTAAAATTATGCGAATGGGATTATAGCTACTTTCTTGATTAACTAGCAATCCCGGATCATCAGCAATTACTGTCCCGCTACCAACCAAAATCCCGGCATGGTTTTTACGTAGTTCTCGCGCATCAGCGCGCGCTAATTCTGAAGTAATCCACTTACTCTCGCCACAACTAGTGGCAAGTTTTGCATCTAGGCTCATGCCAACTTTAAGTGTAATATTTGGTAACTGCATTGATTTAATTTTATATAAAATTTAAATAAAAATACAATGGTATAAGATCATCAATAACAAAGATTGAATTTGAAATGATATCTCTCTCCCATCCAGACTTTAACTGTCGGTTCTAGAATTTCACTAGATCAACCAATTTGATATCATCGCATTGGGTCACGGACTTTAGCACGAAGGCTTTTACCGTCGGTAGAGAATTTCACTCTGCCCCGAAAAATAATGAGTTATTATACTATATTTTATCGCCGTTAAATTAAGTTTTTCGTTTTACCTGCGCCCACTGTCAACTAAACCGTGACAATTTTTTTATAAGATTTGGCTAAATATTGCTTTACACCCTCATTTGGGGTTAAAAATTTAAGAGCATTTCTTGGCCGATTATTTAGCAAATGTTGTACTTGTTGAATTTGTTGTTGATTAATATTAGCAAAAATAGTGTTTCCATAAAATCCCTTAAAATATATCTATGGAAAAATATATTTTAAGGAATTATGGAGGTATAGATCATTTTATAAAATAAATTGATATTGTATCACTATTAAAATTGGTCACATAAGTATAGTTGCCATCAGGGCTTATTGTTATACCTGTTGGGGTATTTTCTGTAGCAATGGTTGCTGGTGATAATGGCGCCAATTGTCCATTAGTCCTATTCCTGCTATACATTGATACGTTATTACTAACATAATTGGTCACATAAGCATATTTACCGTCGGGACTTATTGTTATTCCTATTGGATGAGATCCTGTAGCAATAGATTCTGGGGATAATTTACTTAATAAACCCGATTCACTTCTACTATACATTGATATAGTACTATCACCAAAATTAGCCACATAAGCATAGTTACCATCAGGACTGAGTGTTATACCTAGTGGGGTATTTTCTGTAGCAATGGTTGCTGGTGATAATGACTCTAATTGTCCAGTATTGCTATTTATGCTATACATTGATATATTATGGCTCTTTTAAAAAATGAGTGGGTAATTAAATAACATATTTATAAAAATATTGGTT
>JAPJMP010000042.1 GCA_026461645.1 Burkholderiales bacterium | reverse complement strand
ATTTAAATCATTAACTGCTGTAGTTTTATTGTTTTGAGTAATAGTGTAATTACCATCTTTATTAATATTAATTTCAATTGGTTGCTGACTTATTTGTGAGGCCTTACCTACACTTGGGAGGTTAATAACTCCAGGCACAAACATTGGGGCTGTTACCATAAAGATAATAAGCAATACCAACATTACATCAATGTATGGCACTACATTCATTTGATTAATTAAAATATTTTTTCTTCTTCGTTGTCTTAACATTTTGGCCAATAAAAAATCACTTTTTATAAATTAAACTTAAACCGTCAGCAATTGGAATTAAACTCATTTCAACTCTATTGTCTAGTTGAATTAACTTATTTAATTCATGAATACTATTAGCAAAGGTTGATTTATTTTCCTGTGCCACTTCACCATGAAATAATACATTATCAATTACAATTATGCCACCTGATTTAACCAATAACAAACAATATTCATAATATTTCATAATATTATTTTTGTCAGAATCAATAAAGGCAAAATCAAAATAATTTAAATAGTTGTTCTTTATTAAATATTCGCACGATTTTAACGCATCATCATGTAAGACCTTTATTCGCTCATTTACTCCAGCTTTAGTCCAGTATTTTCGCGCTATTTGTATGTAATTTTCATTTTTTTCTAAACACACACTTTGACTATCATTGCCCATTGCAAGTGCCATTGATAATGAACTGTAACCTGTAAAAACGCCAAATTCTAGATATTTTTTGGCATTAGTTATTTTCGCTAAAAATCCCATAAATTGTGCTTGTTCTGCAGTAATTTGCATTTTTCCATTATGCAGCAAAGCGGTTTCTTGCCTTAATTCCTTTAAAATAGGGTTATCACGTATTCCATATTCTAAAATATAAGAATACAACTTTTCATCAATAAAAAATTTATTTGCCATTGTTTGTATATTCAAAATAAGAGTATGCAGGTCTTGGTGCCGAACTATTTTTATATTCCAGCATTTCGTCTTGGTCAATAAAATCTTGATCCCACCATGTTTGTCTGAGAATTTTTTGCTTTTGCTTAATTTCTGGGTTTTGTTGAATAAAATTAGTTATAAAATTATCAATTTCAGAAACATATTTTTTATTAGCCGCCATATTCATTGCACCTTAAATAATTAATTAATTATACCACCACCTAGACATAAATCGTTATCATATATAACTACAGACTGTCCTGGGGTTACTGCCCATTGTGGTACTTCAAATGTTAACTCTAAAGTATCATCATTAATATAAGTTACTTCGCATTTAGCATCTTGCATTCGATATCTTGTTTTAGCTGAATATTTGCCAGGTTTTATTTTGTTGTTTAAGGCAAAAGCCAAATCACTGGCGGTAAGTTTTGTTTTAAATAGTTGATTGTTATTATGACCTTGCACTACGACTAACTCATTAGTAGTAAGGTTTTTATCAACTACAAACCACGGTTCACCTAAACCGCCAATACCTAAACCTTTTCTTTGACCCAAGGTATAATACATTAATCCTAAATGTTGTCCTACAATTTTACCATCATTAGTAACAATATTTCCAGGTTTATTCGGGAGATATTTTTGAAGAAACTCACGAAAAGGTCTTTCGCCAATGAAGCATATGCCAGTACTGTCCTTTTTATTTGCAGTGGCCAAATTCAATTTGGCGGCAATTTTTCTAACTTCTGGTTTAGTTATTGATGCCAATGGAAATAACGATTTAGAAATCTGATATTGATTTAAACGATAAAGAAAATAACTTTGGTCCTTTTTTAAATCTAAAGCTTTGGTTAAACTAAATGCATTATCAATATTTGTTTTCCCTACATAATGACCGGTTGCTATAAAGTCAGCACCATGCTCAATGGCATAATTAAGAAAAGCTTTAAATTTAATTTCTGAATTACATAGAATATCAGGATTGGGTGTGCGTCCATTACTATATTCATTAAGAAAGTAATTAAATACGTTATCTTTATATTGTTTAGCAAAATTTACAATTTCAATGTCTATATTTAATTTATCTGCAACCGCAATTGCGTCTATGCTATCTTGCTTGATTGAACAATATTCATCGTCATTGTCGTCTTCCCAGTTTTGCATAAAAACACCAATAACATCGTACCCTTGCTGTTTTAATAAATATGCTGCAACTGATGAATCAACACCACCAGATAACCCAACAATAACTTTTGTCATTTAATTTCTGCTAAAAATTGATCAATGAAGAATAGATAAATCAAATTCATTATTAGCCAAATAATCATCAAAACATTTTTGCACAATAAATGATCGATGCTCATTATTTCTTTGTTTAATTTCATCCATACTATACCAAGATGCTGTTACTACATTTTTTTCATTTATATTTGGAGTTGGGTTGTCTATATTTCCGCTTACCGCACCCTTAAAACACATACGTAAAAATGTTTTTTGTTCTAATTGAAAATAATAAATGCCGACTAATTTTTGAGGAATAAAAATAAGCCCAGTTTCCTCTTTAACTTCACACATAATTGCATTAACAATATTTTCATTAGGCTCAACATGTCCTGCTGGTTGATTGAGTTTTAACCCTAGATGAGTTTTATCTTGAACAAGAAGAAACTTGTTGTTATATTCGATTATAGCAGCAACAGTTAAATGAGTTATTAATCTATCATTAATCACTTAAGTTCTTACCATAAAAATCAAATTTGGTTTATTAAGTCCTATTTTTAGTATATTTAAAAATTCTATAACATATAAATAATATCAATATCCAAATTGGCAATGCATAAACTCCACGAGCAAGACTTTGGTCTGTGCTAAAAAACATAGTAATTAAAACCACAACCAGCCCAATAATTGCTACAATGTTAGCAACTGGGTAAAAAATAGATGGATATTTAATTAAATTAAAATCGCCTTTTACAACTTTAGCTCTAAAGAAAAAATGCGTAAAGAGAATTAAGAGCCAGCTAAAAATAATAGAAACTGAAATTATCGAGAACAAATAATTTAGAATTTTTTGCGGAAAAGAATAATTCATAATTACAACAATAAATCCAATTAATATTGTAAAAAGAACCGCATTTTTTGGTAATGATTTAGACGATACTTTGCTAAATATTTTAGGTGCATGTCCATTTAAGGATAAACGATAAAGCATTCTAGATGTAATATAAATACAACTATTTAAAGCAGAAAATGCAGCAGTTACAGCAACAAAATTAATAAACCCGGCTGAATGTTTAAATCCTAAACCGGCAAAAACATCAGTAAAAGGGTTGGTTTTAACTGAAATATCTTTAAAATGGTACATTAATAAAATTACCGTTAAAGTTAGAACATAAAATAAAATAATTCTAATAATCACACCGTTTATAGCTTTTGGAGTAATTTTTTCTGGATCGTTAGATTCAGCTACAGCAATACCAATAAATTCTGAACCACAAAAAGATAAACAGACAAAAACAAATGAACTCAAAAAACCAAGAAGCCCGTGATCAAAAAAGACATTTAAATGTGAGTAATCGTGAATATTTGCCACAGCTGTGGCTCTAATACTATTATGTGAAAAAATTAAAATTGTACCAATTACTATCATTAAAATAATT
>JAPJMP010000041.1 GCA_026461645.1 Burkholderiales bacterium | reverse complement strand
TTATTCCAAAATTTCTATATATAATGTATACTATGTAATTAGTAAATTAAGCTACATTAAGTATAGCACATTCATATTTTGAATATATGGGGCTTAAATGTGGAATATAGCAATATTAGCACTGAAGTAGTTAACTTTTATTAGGACCGATTTTATGAATAAATATATTACATTATTAATTATGATATTTATGTCTTTAGTTTCATTTAATTTGCAAGCTGAAACTAATGGCACAAAAATTAATTTTAAAAATGATTGGACTATCTATCCTATAGATACTTTGAATAATACTAACCTAAGCTGGAATCAGATTGGTTTAGATAATGCAAAGGAGAAAAGGCTTAAAGGTTATGCCGCTAAAATTCCTAATACCATACTTAAAACATTGGTGGATGATGGCTACTTTGGTAATGTTGATATTTTTAAAGGTGACAACTATTTAAAAATAAATGACCCAAGTTTATTAAAACCATGGGTATATTCGAACTCTTTTATTGCACCAAGACTTTTAGCTGGGGACCATTTAATTCTTAAACTCGAAGGCGTGAATTATATGGCAAAATTAGCAATAAATGGTAATGTTGTCAGCATTGATAGTCAGGACACCTATAATCAAATTATCAATCCGTTTATAATTTATAATATTGATGTTAGCAAATATGTAAAACCTGGAGTTAATTCAATTACCTTCTTAGTTTCACCACCATATTGTAGTGGAGAGGAATGTGAGAAACAAATAGGGAAATATACTGCAGATTTTTCAGTTGGATTTGTTGATTGGGCTCCAGTTTCAGTTGGTAACTTTGGTGGCTTTTATCGACCAATAAAATTAGAAGTGGCACATCAAGGGGTTAATTTAACAGCTGCAACAATAGCGACGCAATTGCAAAACAATAACGCAGAAGCAATTATCACCCCTCAAGTTTATGTTAACTATTTTAATACAACAGCAAATCAATATAAAATTGTAGCAAAATTATTTGATAGAGGTTCTGAAGTAGCAAGTAGTAATGAATTAATTAATATTGAAAGTTCTGGTAATATTAATTTATCAAGAATGCTGGTGGCTAATCCTAAATTATGGTGGCCATTTACTATGGGTACGCCATTTTTATATGAATTACAAATTAGTATTTATACGGCTAATGGTAAATTACTCCAACAAACGAAGCAAAGAGTTGGTGTGCGCCAAATTGAAACTGGTGTAACTGCTTATGCTTCCGGATATTATCGTTATTTTAAAATTAATGGTAAAGACTTGCAAATAAGAGGTTCAGGTTGGACTGATGGAATGCTATTAAATGATAGCTATGCTGACACTTTACAAAAATTAATTTATGTTAAGGATATGAATTTAAATACGATACGTCTTGAAGGGTTTTGGGGTAGTGACCAAACTTTATATGATTTAGCTGATCAAATGGGTATTTTAATTTTCCCTGGTTGGAGTTGTGTGTGGGATTGGTCGTATTATGTTACTTATCGCTCACCATCGGATCCAAATTTACCGAAATGTGATGATATTTATGGCTGTATTTTAACTAGTGATGATAATAGTTTAATTACTGCGGCATTTAAATCGCAATTATTATATTTAAGAGCTCATCCATCAATTATTGCTTGGATGGTAGATAGTGATCATCAACCAACAGCAGCATTAGAGCAAAAATATGACAAGTTAACTCACGAATTAGATGGTACGCGAGAAAATGTTATTTCTGCAGCTGAGGTAGTATCAACAATTTCGCAATCTCAAAAAGCGGGATTAAAAATGCGTGGTCCATATGCCTATGAGCCACCTAGATATTGGTATCAAGATAAAAAATATGGGGGTGCTTTTGGGTTTAACTCTGAAGTTGGTGTTGGTGGTAGTCTACCATCTAAAGATTCTATGCAAAGAATGTTTTATCCAGATCAATTAACTAGTCCTTACAATAATCCAGTTTGGGATTTTCATGTGGGGCCATATACTTTCCATAGTTTAGATCAATATTTTAATCCAGAATTAGTTATTCGTTACGGTTCAACTCTTAATTTAGATGATTATCTAACTAAAGCTAATTTAATGGGTTATGAAGCAACGCGTGGCATGTTTGAGGCAACAGCTGCTGCAAAAACAGCAACTAGTGGTTCAATTGCTCCTGCAACCGGTATTATTCAATGGATGTTAAGTGGACCATGGCCAAAATTATACTGGCAATTATTTGATTATTATTTACAACCAACAGCATCTTATTATGCAGCGAAACTTGCTAATCGTAAGATTCATGTTATGTACAACTATGATAATAAATTATTGTATATAAATAATGATAATTTATTTGCTTTAAATAATTTGCAATTAAAGGTTAAGGTTTATGATGCACTAAATGATACGCAAGCCGTATTTGAAAGTTCATTGCCAATTAGCATAGGGCCTAATCAGTCGCTTGCCATTGCTAATAGTAATATTCCGCAGCAAGTATTAGATGCAATTAGTGGCAATAATTATTATTTAGACATTACATTAAATGACACTAATGCAAATGAAATAGATAATAATTTTTATTGGTTATCCAAAAAAGATGATCAATTAGATTATGCTAATACCTTATGGTTTGTAACGCCAATTGCGCCTAATGGCTCAGCTGATTTTACTTCAATGTTAAATTATTTGGAGCAACATAAAGTTAATTTGGTTGGTCAATGTCAAATAAAAAACAATCAATTATATTTAGAATTAGCTAATAATTCTAAACATTACTCGGTGTTTAATGATTTAACTCTAGTAGGAAGCAGTCAACATGTGTTATGGAGTGATAACTATATCAGTATAGCTCCGCAACAACAAAAACAAATAACTGCACAATTTAATAATGGTGAATTGGTTAAATCGCAATATTATGTGGCTATTCATGGCTTAAATAGCGATAGCGTGATTCAATGTTATTAATTTGCATTTATAAGTAAAACTAGAAATCATTATTAGAATATTTCGCTAAAATAGAAAATAAATATTTTAGCGAAATTCCTATCTTTAACATCATATTTCAAATAATAT
>JAPJMP010000040.1 GCA_026461645.1 Burkholderiales bacterium | reverse complement strand
GTTTTATTGATCATAAAAAAACAGTTCAAGTTTTGAATAATATAAATTTTACCGTGAATGATGGTGAAATTTTTGGAATTATTGGACGTTCTGGAGCTGGTAAATCTACATTAATTAAATGCTTAAATTTACTTGAACAGCCGGATTCTGGAACAATTAAGATTGATGCAATTGACATTACTCAAGTTGGGGTTAATGAGTTGCGCAATATACGTAAAGAAATAGGCGTAATTTTTCAGAACTTTAATCTGCTTAACTCTAAAACCGTTTTTGAAAATATAGCATTACCTTTAATCTTACGTCGCGAATATAGCAAAACTCAAATTAAAGATAGAGTGCTTGAATTATTAGATTTAGTAGAATTATCTGGCTTTGAGGACAAATATCCACAACAGTTATCTGGTGGACAAAAGCAAAGAGTCGGCATTGCGCGTGCCTTGGCAACAAAGCCTAAATTATTATTAAGTGATGAAGCGACATCAGCTTTAGATCCACAAACAACAAGAAGTATTTTAGATTTGTTGTTGAATATCAATAAAAAAATAGGAATTACAATTATTCTAATAACACATGAAATTGATGTGGTGAGAAAAATATGTGATCAAGTAGCAGTATTAGATAAGGGTATTATTGTTGAAAATAAAAAAACAGTTAATTTGATTTTGCACCCAGAACATGAGTTGACTAAAAATTTAATTATTGAAGAAGAAGCAACTAAATATTTAGAAGAAATCAAGGAATATTATCAGTTCGAAAAAAACAGTTGCAATAGTTTAGTTTTAATTACTTTCATTGGTGAGCAAACTTTTCAACCAATTTTAAGTCAAATTAGTCATCAAAATAATACAGTAATAAGTATCTTGCATGGGGAACTTGATCGAATTAAGAATATACCATATGGGCAGCTTCTTGTCGAAATAAAAGGTGATAAAAGTCAAATGTCAAACTGCCTTAATGCTCTTGAGGCCTTAAACGTACACTATAAAATTATTTTATAAAATTATTCGAATGGAAATTTAGTACATGCAAAATATAAGAAATTTTTCAATTATTGCTCATATAGATCATGGCAAATCAACATTAGCTGATCGGTTTATTGAATTTTGTGGTGGTTTAGAGCGTAGAGAGATGGATACTCAGGTATTGGACTCAATGGATATAGAAAAAGAGCGCGGTATTACGATTAAAGCGCAAACAGCTGCATTAACTTATAAAGCTAAAAATGGTCAAGTATATAATTTGAATCTAATTGACACGCCTGGGCATGTTGATTTTTCCTATGAGGTTTCAAGATCATTATCTGCATGTGAAGGAGCGTTATTAGTTGTTGATGCCTCTCAAGGTGTTGAAGCCCAAACTGTAGCAAACTGTTATACTGCTATTGAATTAAATGTTGAAGTTCTACCTGTATTAAATAAAATTGATTTACCATCGAGTGACCCGGATAGGGTTTGTCAAGAAATTGAAGATATTATTGGTTTAGATGCAACTGAAACTGTGTTTTGTTCCGCAAAAACAGGTGAAGGGTTAATTGATGTTTTGGAACTAGTGGTAAATAAAGTTCCTGCACCTAAAGGTGATGTGAACAAACCGTTAAAAGCGTTAATTATTGATTCATGGTTTGATAATTATGTTGGGGTGGTTATTTTAGTTCGTGTGGTTGATGGCGTTTTAAAAGTTAAAGATAAAATAAAAGTAATGAGTAATAATGCAAATTACTGGTGCGAACAAGTTGGCGTGTTTACACCGAGATCAACTCAAAGGAATGAGTTATCAGCAGGTCAAGTTGGTTTTGTTATTGCGGGAATAAAAGAATTAAACTCTGCTAAAGTTGGCGATACAATTACTTTAGAACAAAATCCTGCTACTGAAAAGTTACCTGGATTTAAGGAAATTCAACCCAAAGTGTTTGCTGGATTATACCCGGTAGAGTCTCATGATTATGAAGCTTTGCGTGACTCCTTAGAAAAATTAAAACTAAATGATGCTTCTTTATATTACGAACCTGAAGTATCGCAAGCTTTGGGGTTTGGCTTTAGATGTGGATTTCTTGGACTCTTACATATGGAAATAGTGCAAGAAAGATTAGAGCGCGAGTTTGACATGGATTTAATCACAACAGCTCCAACTGTAGTATATCAAGTTATGGATAAGGGTGGTAATATAGTAGAAATTGAAAATCCAGCTAAATTGCCAGACCCAAGTAAAATTGAGATGATTAAAGAACCAATGATTAATGCAAATATTTTAGTGCCAAATGATTATTTAGGTGCAGTAATTATTTTATGTAATCAAAAGCGTGGAGTGCAAACTAATATGCAATATATGGGACGGCAAGTTATGCTAAATTATATATTGCCGTTAAATGAAGTGGTGTTAGATTTTTTTGACAAATTAAAATCAGTATCACGCGGTTATGCTTCCTTTGATTATGAGTTCAAAGATTTTCAGGAATCTGATTTAGTTAAGTTAGATATTTTAGTTAATGGCGAAAAAGTCGATGCCTTGTCATTAATTGTTCACCGAGCAAACTCAATTTATAAGGGACGTGAATTAGCGGCAAAATTAAGAGAATTAATTCCACGGCAAATGTTTGATATTGCAGTTCAAGCAGCTATTGGATCACATATATTGGCGCGGGAAACGATTAAAGCATTAAGAAAAAATGTTTTAGCCAAATGTTATGGTGGCGATATTTCACGTAAAAAGAAATTGCTAGAAAAACAAAAGGCTGGAAAAAAGAGAATGAAACAAGTAGGGAATGTTGAGATACCACAAACTGCTTTTCTAGCAGTGTTACAAGTAGATGATTAAAGAAATTTATACTAAAATGAGTAAAATTAGGTTAATTATTGGGCTTGGTAATCCGGGAGCAGAATATGAGCAAACTAGACATAATGCTGGTTTTTGGTTTATTGATCAACTAAGCAGTAAATTTAAGGTGAGTCTGAGTTATGTTGCTAAGCACCAAGCAATTATGGGTAAATTTACATATTTAGGGCACGATATATTTTTAGTAAAACCACAGACATATATGAATTTATCAGGAAAAACTGTGATTTCTATAATGAATTTTTTTAAAATAACTAGTCAAGAATTATTAGTGGTGCACGATGAATTAGATTTTGTGCCAGGAGTAGCAAAATTTAAAACTGGTGGTGGTAGTGGTGGTCATAATGGTTTAAATGATATCGATCGCGCAATTGGCAAAAATTATTTGCGACTAAGAATTGGTATTGGCCATCCGGGAGATAGAAATAAAGTTGTTGATTATGTATTAAAAAAGGCTAATTTAGCCGATAGATTATTAATTGATGAGGCGCAAAGCAAAGCATTAAATGTAATTGAAATGGTTTTTTCTGATGAATTAAATATTGCAATGAAACAATTACATAC
>JAPJMP010000039.1 GCA_026461645.1 Burkholderiales bacterium | reverse complement strand
TTATAAAGGTTTTGTTTCCTCAATTTATAAATTCTTATTACTTGCGTTAATCTATATACTGTTACAAATTAGTGCATCGTTATTTAGAAAATTTTTGGAAATTAAATGGCGTAAATGGTTAACTAATTATTATTTAACCAATTGGTTCAATCAGCAAGCATACTATAAATCAAGGTTTTTAAACAAAGGTATTGATAATCCAGATCAACGTATTAGCGAAGATATTAATAGTTTCATTGTATTATTTCTTGATTTAACACTTGGCTTATTTAATGCAGTTGTCACTTTAGTCTCGTTTATTATTATCTTGTGGGCAGTTGGCGGTAGCTTACATTTTACTCTTGCCTCTCACCATATAACTATTGATGGATATATGGTGTATGCTGCTTTAATTTATGCAATAATTGGCACCTTTATAACTTTTAAAATTGGTAAGCCATTAATTAAATTAAATTTTCAACAACAATCTTATGAGGCTGATTTTCGTTATAACTTAGTTCGAGTTAGAGAATATGGTGAAAATATTGCTTTTTATAAAGGGGAGCAGCAAGAAAAAGCAGGTTTGTTAAATCGTTTTAATTTTGTTGTAACTAATTTTATTGCCATTATTTATCGTCAGATGAAAATTGATATTTTTGGCATTGGCTATGCACAGGCAGCAATTATTTTTCCTATAATTGTTTCTGCTCCACGTTATTTTGCTAAATTAATTAAGCTTGGCGACTTAATGCAAATTAATTCTGCTTTTAGCAGAGTTCAAGATGCGCTATCTTATTTTATTAATTCATATAATTCATTATCAGGTTGGCGCGCAGTTATGGATCGTTTATATGGATTTGAAACTATTATTAACGAGGCCAATAGGTTAAATGGAGTTAGAATTAATTCTGGAAATGCAATATTAAATATTAAAAATTTAACCATTGATTTACCCAATGGCAGGTCTTTAATTAATAAAGTTAATATTGATTTAAATAAAGGTGAACGTTTATTAATAACTGGTAGTTCTGGAGTAGGTAAAACCACATTATTAAGGGCTATTGCAGGTATTTGGCCTTATGCTAGTGGTGAAATTCAGCAACAGCAACAGTTAGTTTCATTATTTATCGCGCAAAAACCGTATTTGCCTATAGGAAGCTTAAAGCAAGTAATTTGTTATCCACTGCATGCAGATTTATTTTCTAATCAAGAATTAATTACACTCTTAGATCAATGTAATTTAAGTTTTCTGAGCGATCAATTAGATGTTACGCTTGATTGGAATGCTAAACTTTCAGTTGGAGAACAGCAACGCTTAGCTTTTGCACGGATTTTAATTAATAAACCAGATATAATATATCTTGACGAGGCAACATCTGCTTTAGATGAGGATAATGAGTATAAAATGTATAGTTTATTGGTAAAATATTTACCTAATGCTGCTATTATAAGTATTGGCCATCGAAACACTATTAAACAGTGGCACACTATTGACATTAATCTTAACCATCTCGCATGTAGTTAAAGGAAATATTTAGTGCAACAAAATAATAACTTAATTAATCAAGATATGCTCAAACTAGATCAAATCATTAGAAGTGATCTAGCTTCTGATGTGTTTTTAATTAATCAAATTTCTGAATATATTATTAATGCTGGTGGCAAAAGAATTAGACCATTAATAACTATATTATGTGGCAGAATTGCTGGTTATACCGAAGGCGATTTATTACATAAAATGGCAGCAATGATTGAATATATTCATACAGCCACTTTACTTCATGATGATGTAGTAGATGATTCTGGTTTACGCCGTGGCAGAAAAACATCTAATGCGGTTTTCGGTAATGCCGCTAGTGTCCTGGTTGGTGATTTTATTTATACCCGCTCTTTTCAGTTAATGATTCAAACTAATTCATTACGATTACTTGAAATTATGGCAACAATTACCAATAAGATCTCAGAAGGTGAAGTTTTGCAGTTATTAAACATTGGGCGTAATAATTTAAGTGAAGCCGAATATTTTGCGGTGATTGAACATAAAACAGCTATTTTATTTGAGGCAGCAGCAAGAGTTGCCGCTATAATCACTCAATCATCAATCTCCACTGAAACTGCTTTAGCTAGCTATGCGGTGAATCTTGGTACAGCTTTTCAAATCATTGATGATATTCTTGATTATGTAGGTGATAGTAAGCACATGGGTAAAAATGTGGGCGATGATTTACTCGAAGGTAAAGTAACGCTACCTTTAATCTATTCTTTAAATAATGGGAATAAAACTGAAAGTGAAATTATAAAAAAAGCTATTGAAAACCCTAATCAAGCTCAAGTAGAAACAATCGTTTGCATATTAAAAAACAACGGCGCTATTGATTATTGTATCAATTTAGCGCATACTTATACTCAAAAAGCAATCGCCCAATTAGATAATTTTAAGCCATCAATCTATAAAGAAGCTATGATAAATTTAGCTAATCAAGCTTTAAAAAGATTGGGTTAATTTCAATAACTTGTGGTTACAAGAATAAGTGCAATTCTGCTAAGCACAAATTGTATAATAAAAGTGTTTCAATATAAAAGCAAAAGACTGTTT
>JAPJMP010000038.1 GCA_026461645.1 Burkholderiales bacterium | reverse complement strand
GGGCAGATAATATTTGGATTGAACGCATATGGCAGTAAAGCCAAAGGATGCTGCATAATTATGAAATTATTTCTATGAAATGATTAAATTTGGTATTGATAACGGGGCTCATTATATTTTTTGATTTAATCTTTATGTCTGAAACTAAATTTTAAGTGCTAGTATTTGAAGTTGTGGCTTCATTTAAACTTCTTCGAATAACAATATTTTTTAAATGTCAGTGTGCCAATAGTTAATGATGGCAATGGAACATTGCGTATTTAAATTCTAAGTTGGAGTCGATAAATAATAAATTTACATTGTTATTTAAGATAATTATTGATTTCAATGTCAGTAGTTAAGGTGCCAAAGTTATCTATAAGTAGCTGGTGATAAAATTTGACATATGGCGGATTAACATGTGACATATAACTTAATATTGAATAATGAATACAGCGAATGTTACGTCCAGGCGAACACCTAAAGTTTAATTAATTTACAAAAAAAGGAGATGTATGCTTAACTTTACACGCAAACAAATAACTTGCAAATTTACAACAAGAAATTTATCAGCATTAATCGGCTTACTTGTCGGAGTAACAATTTCAGGGTGTAATCTTGGCGCTACTAATCGGCAGGTTAATAACACCATTGTTTTAAATAATAATGGCGATAGTGTTAGAATAGCACCACAGGCTTTTTTTAACACTACAAATGGAATTTATGCGCCACAGTACCCTACCATACTTGCACTTAGGTATGAATCTGCAACTGACAGTTTAATTCTTGATTTTAATATTCAAAATGATCCATATGTTGAACAAAATCAATACAATATCAATAATACTGAGTTGTACCAACAGGAGGTTCTAGAAATATTTATAGCTGCTGGAGATGCTACTCCAACTACATATACTGAAATTGAGGTTAATCCTAACAATGCATTATTTAGTGCCTATATTTATAATCCATCAGGGCGAGGTGGGGAAAGTGAAACATTGTTTAATGGCGAGTCACAAGGCATAACTGTTGCAGTTTCGAAAAATAGTAATTCTTGGAGTGGGTCATTGGTATTTCCATTAAGTATTGCCGGAAATTCTAGCTCAATTTACCGCTTAAATTTTTTCCGAGTTGTATCCAAGTTTCCTCAAGATGTATCTAGTTTATGGTCGTGTAATCCAATTACATGCGAATACTTGGCATGGCAGCCAACATATAGTGGTGCAATACCAGCTTTTCACCTACCAGCATATTTTGGCAAATTAATTATTAATAAATAATATGTGGCAGAACAACTTTTGATTGCAGTTAATATGTATTTAAGCATAAATTAGTGTCTCTTCTAAAAAGAGTACTAATTTATGCTATAATGATTAATGTATATAATTTAAATTAGTTGGTAGATGAAGAACTTTTCTTTTAAAAACTTGATTCTTGGCAAACCATTAAATATTTTAAATCCTAATATTAAGCATAATATTGCACTTGTAGCTATAATTGCGTGGGTTGGCTTGGGAGCGGATGGTTTATCATCAGCTGCTTATGGACCAGCAGAAGCGTATTTAGCACTTAATGGTTATAACCATATTGCCATTTATTTGGCAATTGCAACTGTAATTTCAATTTTTATTATCTGTTTCTCGTATAACCAAGTTATAGAATTATTTCCACATGGGGGTGGAGGTTATAAGGTTGCAACACATTTACTAGGACCTAAAACTGGTCTAATTTCAGGATCAGCATTAATCGTTGATTATATGTTAACTATTGCTGTTTCAATCGCAAGCTGCGCCGATGCAATTTTTAGTACTCTACCATTAGCTTTTTCGAATGTTAAGATCGAAGTTGAAGTATTGATAATAATTTTATTAATTATTTTAAACTTACGTGGCTTGAAAGAGTCGATTAAAGTACTAATACCTTTATTTCTAGGTTTTGTTGTTACTCATATTTTATTTTTTACTGCTGGGTTTATTTATTTTCCGTATAAAATTATGCCAGTATTTTTCCCTCCAGTAACTATTGATTTAAACCAGACACAACCTTTGGGAATTTTATTTACCATAGCAATTTTTTTACGAGCATACTCTTTAGGTGGCGGGACATATACTGGACTTGAAGCAGTATCAAATAATGTTAATATTCTAGCCGAACCTAAAGTGAAAACCGGTAAGATAACTATGTTATACATGGCAATCTCGCTGTCACTTGCTGCTGGAATATTTATTTTATTATTTTTATTGTGGAATGTTCAAGCAACTACGGGACAAACTTTAAATGCGGTAGTTTTTAGAAAAATAGCAGCAACAGCAGGAATTAATCATTGGTTTGTTGAAATAACTTTATTTTTTGAGGCAACATTGTTATTAGTTGGAGCTAATACAGGGGTTTTAGGTTGTCCTTCGGTTATGGCAAATATGGCCGTAGATAAATGGTTACCCAAACAATTTAAAGAACTATCTAGTCGCTTAGTAACGCAAAATGGCATTTTGATCGCTGGGATTGGAGCAATATTAATTTTAATTTACGCACATGGATCAGTACCAGCATTAGTTATTTTGTATAGCATTAATGTATTTATTACTTTTTGCCTATCATTGCTGGGATTATGTGTTTACTGGGTAAAAGTTAGAAAACATAAAAATGAGTGGTTGAAAAAATTCGCTCTGGCACTAACCGGTTTTATTCTATGTTTAAGTATTTTAATTTTAAATTTATATGAAAAATTTACTCATGGTGGTTGGTTAACTATTTTGATGCCAACAGTAATAATTGTTATTTGTTTGATTATTAAAAAACACTATTTAAAAGTTGACCAGCAATTAAAAAAAATCGATAATTTGTTTACATCGCAGCTAAATAATAAAGATAATAGCGTGGAGCAATTTATTGCCACAGAAAATAAAAATAGTAAAACTGCAGTTTTCTTTGTAAATAGTCATATAGGTTCTGGTATTCACACTATTTTGTGGGTTAGACGTTTATTTCCAAATGTATTTGAGAATTATGTGTTTCTAACTGCAGGAGAAATTGATTCAGATATATTAGCTAACGATGTAATTTACAATAAGCATTATCGGAAAAATTTAAATGCTGTAATAGAACAATACAGACTATATTGTACGCAAAACAATTTACCCTCAGATGGTTTATTTAGTTACGGAATTAATAATGTTGATGAATTGATGAAACTTGCTGATAGTGTACAACAAATATATCCTGATTGTGTATTTTTTGCGAGTAAACTGGTGTTTAAAGATGAAAATAGATGGACTAAATTATTACATAATAATTTAGTCAACAATTTACAACGTGACTTACATTTAAGTGGCAAACAGATGGTAATTTTACCAATGCAAATTTAATTCAATATTAGATCAAGGAAAAGTAAATTATGGAAAAGACAGCAATAGTACCAACGCGAGAGTCTAATTACCCGGAATGGTATCAACAAGTAATTGTCGCCGCTGATTTAGCTGAAAATTCACCGGTAAGGGGATGTATGGTAATTAAGCCTTGGGGCTATGCCATATGGGAACAAATTCAACAGCAACTTGATTGCAAACTTAAACAAACAGATCATGTTAATGCTTATTTTCCATTACTTATTCCACTAAGTTTACTAGAGAAGGAAGCTGCGCATGTTGATGGTTTTGCTAAGGAATGTGCCGTTGTAACCCACCATCGTCTAGTTGCAACTGCAGAGGGCAATTTAATTCCTGATGGCAAGTTAGAGGAACCATTAGTTATTAGACCAACTAGTGAAACTATTATTGGAGAAATGTTTGCCAAATGGATCAAATCATATCGTGATTTACCGCTAAAAATAAATCAATGGGCAAATATCATGCGTTGGGAAATGCGCACCAGAATTTTCTTACGTACTTCAGAGTTTTTGTGGCAGGAAGGACATACTGCGCATGCAAATAAGCAGGAGGCAATTGATGAAACACTACAAATTTTAGATATTTATACCAATTTAGTTGAAGATTATTTAGCTATGCCGGTAATTAAAGGTGAGAAACCTTGCTTTGAAAGATTTCCTGGAGCTGTTAACACTTATTGTATCGAAGCTATGATGCAAGATAAAAAGGCTTTACAAGCTGGAACATCACATTTTTTAGGACAAAATTTTTCTCAAGCAGCTAAAATTCAATTTGCCACTAAAGATGGTGGCTTAGATTATGCTTGGACCACCTCATGGGGAGTAACTACGCGTTTAATTGGCAGCTTGATTATGGTTCATTCTGATGATAATGGACTAGTTTTGCCACCGAAAATTGCTCCACAGCAAGTTGTTATTATTCCTATTTATAGAAATGAAGCAGAACAACAACAAGTCTTAGACTATTGCGCTAAATTAAATGAACGGATCATGAATATAACTTTTGCTAATGCACAAGTACGTAGTTATATTGATAAAAGAGATTTGCGTGGCGGAGATAAAGCTTGGCAATGGATTAAAAAAGGGGTGCCAATTAGAATTGAAATTGGCGTGCGTGATATTGCCAATGGGGCAGTTTATTTTGGACGACGAGATTTACCGCCACAGCAAAAGCAAAGTTTGCCAACGGATGATTTTGTTAGTCAATTGGCAGCAATTTTAGATTCTATGCAAGCAAATTTACTTACTAAAGCTAAAGCGTTTATGCAAGCAAATATTTTTAATTTAGAAAATCTAGAACAATTTAATCAGTTTTTTAATGAAGATCAATTAATTAGTAAAGGTTTTGCAAGCTGTTATGCTATTGATGATCCACAGATTGAGAAATTTATTAAACCATTAAAAGTAACAGCACGCTGCATACCATTGGAGCAAGATGCAAGTTCAGGAATATGTATTTTTACTGGTAAGGCAACGGCTAAAAAAATGATTTTTGCTAAAGCATATTAGAATTAAATGAATATGTGGCGCCAATTATTAAGATTACTTTATTTGCTCATATTTGCACTAGCGTTAAATAGCGTTAGGGCAAATAGTAATCAGCAAATAAAATTTTTAATTCCCGATATGGCTACATTATATAATACACAAATTATTAATCCAGTAAAACCGTATTTGGTGTTTAGTGATCAAGCCAAAGCTGAGGCTTGGTTAAACGATATGTCAAATCGCCTAAAAAAGTGGGTGCCTGATGAATTTATGCGTAAACATTATCTAACAATTATTCAATATGAAGCAACTAGAGCTGGGCTTGATCCGCAGTTAGTGTTAGCACTAATTACGGTCGAAAGTAAATTTAATCAATATGCCATTTCTTCTAGTGGAGCTCGTGGTTTAATGCAAATAATGCCTTTTTGGCAAAATTTAATTGGTGCACCGACGCAAGATTTATTTGATGTTCAAACAAATTTGCGTTATGGCTGCACTATTTTGCGATTCTATTTGGAGCAACAACATTGGAATTTTGCCAAAGCATTAGCAGCATATAATGGCAGTAATAACCAAATCTGGTATCCAGAACTTATTTTAAACTCTTATACTAATTATTGGCAACCATCAGCGGTGGCACAACTCAAAAATGGTAAGTTAGAGCTGATAGATTACACTGATAATTAATAATAGCTTTGCTTAGTGTTGCTACACTAAGCAATAATTCTCAGCAACTACTGTACCTAATTCATTAACGGTCGCGTATAGTATAGCTAAATCAATCTTAGCATAGTTTTGCACTTCATCTATCACTTCATTAATATATTTAACTTTACCTGGTTCTAACTCCATCCATTTGCGAATAAAAGCTTTATCTTTAGGTGCCAATTTAATTGCTTGATCAACTAATTGATTAAAAAACGCTTGTCCAGCTGATATAATTGATGATCTAACTAAAGATTGCCATCGATTAGCCTCAGGTAACTTAATAATTTCTTTACGCAGCCAATCCATTCTTAAGATGCGACCTAAATAAAAATAATTTTCGGCAATCACTAACGGTTCTAAATTATTATCATAAGCAATTTTAACAATAGAAATTATTTGCGATAATGCTGAAATTCGCGCGATAATTTGGGCTAATTTTTTAGGAACTTTAGAACTTAGATATTTATTTTCACGTTTAGCAATATAGGGATAATTTAAATTAGTTAAAACATTAGGCAGAGTATTTATTAGTAACAGTACATTTTGTTTGAAATCATTAGTTGCGGCAACTAAATCATTAAATTCTTTAGGCGATGCCATTACACGGCGCACACTTCTTTCAATTGCTTTTTTTAATTCAATCAGTAGTTCAATCTGCACATTAGCTGGGACTTTACCATCTAAGTCTTCAATTGCAGTGAAGATGCTAGGTGCATCAATTAACTGATAAATTAACCAAAAAGTATTAATAACATGGACAATACTGCAACGAAACTCGTCTTTTAGACGGAAAACAAAAGTTATACCTACACGATTAACCACTAAATTTGCTAGCTGAGTTGCAATAATTTCTTTTTTTAAATAGTGGCGTAAAATATTTTTTGCATAAAGCGACTGTAATTCCTGAGGAAAATAACTCATTAATAAAGTATTATAGGTATCATTATGAACTAAAGACGATTGAATGATTTCACTATACAAGCTTTTTTTAGCATAAGCTAATAATACCGATAACTCTGGAGCAGTTAGTCCCATACCAATTTTTAATCTTTCATTAATTTCATTTTCATTGGGAAGGAACTCAACAACTGGATCTAACTCTCCTTGCTGTTCTAGTTTTTTCATGAAAGTTATATTTTGGGCAAATAAAGTGGTAGATCTAGCTTCTGCATATTTTAAAATTTGTGTTTGCAAATAATTATCGTGCAAAACACTTGCAGCCACACTGTCGGTCATTTTATTTAATAGTTCATTTCTTGATTTTAATGACATTTTATTATTATGCATAATATCAGTTAATAGAATCTTAATATTTACCTCATGATCGGAACAATCAACTCCAGCTGAATTATCAATTGCATCAGTAAAAATTAAGCCACCTAATTTAGCAAATTCAATTCGACCAAGTTGAGTAACGCCTAAATTGCCGCCCTCAACAATAACTGCCACATTCACTTGTGTAGCGTTGATTCTAATTTCATCATTACTTCTATCTTTGGCAGCGTCTTGTGACTCACTTTCGGCCTTAATGTAGGTACCAATGCCGCCGTTATATAATAAATCAGCCTTGGCCTGTAAAATTATCTTGATTAATTCGTTTGGCGTATATTTATCTTTAGTTAATCTTAACCATTGTTTAATTTCAATAGTTGGGTGAATAACTTTCAAAGAACGTTCATAGATTGCTCCACCGCTAGATAGTTTTTTTCTATCATAATCAGCCCAACTGGAGGTTGGTAAATTAAATAAACGTTTACGTTCGGCAAATGATTTGGCTGGATCAGGATTAGGATCGAGAAAAATATGCTGATGATTAAATGCGGCTTTTAAACAAATATGTTTAGATAGGAGCATTCCATTACCAAATACATCGCCTGACATATCACCAATACCAATGACACTAAAATCCTGTTTTTGAATATCAATACCCAGATGCCGAAAATGCCTTTTAGCTGATATCCACGCCCCTCTTGCGGTTATTGCCATTTTTTTATGATCATATCCAGCAGATCCACCGGAGGCAAAGGCATCGCCTAACCAAAAATTGTATTGCAAAGAAACTTCATTCGCATAATCAGAAAATGTTGCCGTGCCTTTATCTGCTGCCACCACTAAATATGGATCAACGCCATCATAACAAACAACTTGCGGTGGACGTATGATTTTACCTTTAATGATATTATCAGTAATATCTAATAAACCACTAATAAACTGTTTATAGCAATCTATAACCTCAAGTTGTAACTGTTGTTTGTTTTTTATTCCCTGCAGATTCTTACAAATAAAGCCACCTTTAGCACCGGTAGGAACAATAATTGAATTTTTAACCGACTGTGCTTTTACCAAACCTAAAATTTCAGTTCGGTAATCCTCTTTACGATTGGACCATCTAAAGCCACCACGTGCAATCTTATCAAAACGTAAATGAATGGCCTCAAATTGATGAGAATAAACAAAAACATCATACAATGGTACTGGTTTGGGTAAATAATCTAATTTAGTTGATTCAATTTTAAAGGATAAATATTTTTTTTGTTTATTAGCCACAGTCTGGTAAAAATTTGTGCGAATAATTGCTTTGATTAAATTAAGAATAGCATTTAAAATACGGTCATCATCTAAACTATTAATTTTATTGATCTTCGCATTTATTTCAGCAATAAGAGTTTCTAAATTACTATTAGCATTTAATTGTGGATCAAATTTATTTTTCCAGAATAAAATCAGATCGCCAATAATGTGACTATAGGTACATAATACATCTGCAATGTAATTATTAGAGAAGGGTAAATTAGTTTGTAATAAATATTGTGTAATTGCTTTGAGCAATATAATATATTTACTTTCAATTCCAGCCAAAAGAATTAATTTATTTAAAGTATCATTAGCTAAATTCCCCAAGAATACATCAAGCATTGCGCTTTCAACATTTTTCAGTAATTTGACACTATTATGCTGTGCTTCGTGCGCAATTCGCACCTGAAAATCACTTAAACTTATAAAATTATTTTCATCAATAATAATATGTTGGCGCTTTTCTTCAATTACACTAAAGCCAAAATTTTCAATAATAGGTAATATTGTTGATAGCGAAATAGCTTTATTTTTTTTAAATAATTTAATTTGTATTAAATGTTTATCAGCATGTTGTGGCACAAAATATAAGATTGTATGCTGATTCTTAATTAAAGATTTAATACTGGCAATATCTTTTTTTAATTCACTGACAGTATATTTCTGGCAATGGTCATTATCAAAATAAGAAGAATTATGATTTTTCGTCGTTTTTTTTAACGCTAAATCTTTAGTGAATTTACTTTTTACCATGTAGCTCTCCAAGATGATTGTGTTTATTTAAAATTTTCGCTACATCAAGTGCAGCATAAGTCCAAATAAAATCAGCTCCAGCTCTTTTAAAACATAACATTATTTCTATTATTGCAGCATTGTAGTCAATAAAACTAGCGCAGTGTTTTAACATTAAATATTCGCCACTTACATGATAGGCTGCAGTTGGTTTCTTAAATTCATGTTTTACCCGGTATAAAATATCCAAATAGGGAAGACCAGGTTTAATCATTACAATATCAGCACCTTCTTGAATATCAATAAAGGTTTCATGCATTGCGACATTAGCATCGGCAGGGTTTAATTGATAAGATGACTTGTCAATTTTTTCAGCGTTACAACTTGCGCCTACCGCTTCACGAAATGGTCCGTAAAAGTTAGAGTTATATTTGGCCGAGTAGGCCAGTATCCCTGTATTGACATATCCTGCTGCCTCCAAGTGTTGGCGAATTTTTAAAATACGCCCATCCATCATATCTGAAGGACAAACAAAATCAGCGCCAGCTGCGGCATGGCATAGAGCCTGTTTAGATAAAATTTCCAAAGTGATATCATTTAACACATAATTAGCATCACCAGTAATGCCATCATGACCATTAAGCGTATATGGGTCTAAAGCAACATCGGTAAAGATAACTAAATCAGGAAACTTTTGTTTGAGTTCAGTAATGGCGCGGGGAATTAAACCTTGTGGATTATAAGCTTCGCTAGCTAGTTTGTCTTTTTTTGCAAGTTCAATATTGGGGAATAGGGCAATTCCGGGTATGCCTAATTTTACACACTCCGCAGCAACATTTAATAATTGATCAATGCTATAACAATTTTGTCCAGGCATAGTTGCTATTGGCCGGATAAGTTGGGTCCCTTCGCTCACAAATACTGGATAGACCAAATCCGTGACTTGGAGCGAATTTTCTTGAACTAAAGCTTGAGTAAATTGATTTTTACGACAGCGCCGTAAACGCGTTAATGGAAATGATCCAGCATACATGCTAATTATACTCCAAGAGAGAAAATATCGCAAAACCACTATCTTTAATTTTTTTACTTCCGCCAAGATATAATAAATCACTAATAACTGCGCACTCTTTTATATTGCCACCTAATTTAGTAACTAAATTACAAGCAGCGAGCAAGGTGCCACCTGTAGCAATTAAATCATCAATAATTAATACATTATCACTTTTTTTAATTGCATCTATATGAATTTCAATTGTGCTTTCGCCATATTCTAAAGCATAAGTTTCACAAATAGTTTTGTAAGGTAATTTACCTTTTTTGCGAATTGGAATAAAAGCTACATTTAACATATATGCTACTATTGGCGCAAATATAAAGCCACGGGCATCAATACCGACTACCGCATCAATTTTTTCATTTTTATAACGGTTTACAAAAATTTGAATGGTTTTATTAAAGGCAATTGGATCTTGCAATAAAGTAGTAACATCTCTAAAATTAACTCCTGGTATTGGCCAATCAGGAATATTTCGAATTGAGTTCTTTATGTAATCAATATCACTTTGGGTAAAATTCACACGATACTCCTAACAATTATTTAATTTATTACTAATGGCGTACATTTGATTTAAATAACTTAAATCATGCAAACGAAAATAATCGACCTTTAGATTAATTAGTAGTGCAATTAAAGAACTCGCCATATCTTTGGTTAAAATGTCACAATCTAAAACATGGTTAAGAAAAGATTTTCTTGAGTGTCCAAGCAAAATCTCTAATCCAAATTGTTTAAATTGATGAATATGACGCATTATGTACCAGGCTTGAGCCGGATTATTGCCAAAACCAATACCTGGATCAAAAATAATTTTAGCTAAATCGATATTATTCTTACTAAATTGTACCACTTTTGCTTCTAAATAATTTAAGATAAATGTAACAGGATTAACTTCAAGATTAATTAAGTTATTTCGCGATGCTGGAATAACTAGGGAGTGCATCATTACATATAATTTATCTGCTTGAGTAATTTGTTGCACCAATGCAGTTGGAATTTTGCCTGATGTGTCATTGATAAAATTAATATCTTGATCCAATAGCCATTGAATAGTTTGTTGATGATAGGTATCAATACTTATTTTAAAATTATAATCTTGCTTTAATTCATAGGCAACGGCTAAAACTGATTCTAATAATTTAATTTCAGTTGCTGCATCAAGAGCAATCGCTTGATATCCAGTTGACTCAACTCCAATATCAATAATTTCACTACCACTAGTTACTAATTCGATAATTCTCTGTCGTGCCTTATTTGGAGTATTATATTTTCCACCATCTGAAAAAGAGTTGTGAGTATAATTTAAAATAGCAAAAACCTCAGTTAAGCTCGCAAAAGTGCGAATAATTGCTTGCCCCTCATGCATTAAGCCACGTCCTGATTTAACTAAACTAGAATTAGTTTCATATTTCAGATATTCAATACTATCTTCAATTTGCGCTTTAGCCCAATTAAATATTTGCAATTCATTTGTCGATAAATTGTTAGGTTTAATTACTAAATGCGTATGCATATCCAAAGAAATTACGCTTGCAATTACAATATAATTGTTATTATTAGCGGTAAAAATTGATGAATATTTAACCTCGGCTAATTTTTTTATAATTGCTCGTATCTCTGACTTATGGGTAAATTTGAGCAAAAAGTAATTCATGATTTAATGCTATTCTTTATAATAGTTAATTTTCTTTAAAATAGAACTGTTATTTTGTGGTAATTCATCAAGTAATTGTTTAATTGTTTTGTTTAAATCCGGATGAACCCAATCAGGCACAATATCGGCTAATGGTTTTAACACAAAATCGCGATTATGCGCCTCTTTGTGTGGTACCGCTAAAAAATTATGAACATAAGTTAGATTAGAAAATAAAATTAAATCAATATCAATAACTCTAGGACCATTAATAATTATTTCCGTTTTGCCCATTAGTTTTTCAATTGATTTAATTTTACTTAATAGTTGTTCCGGTTTTAAATCAGTGTAACCACTAATTGCCGTATTAATAAAATTATCTTGCTCGGTGTAGCCCACAGGCAGTGTTTCATAAAACCCGCCAATTTTAATCTTAGACATCACTTCGCCTAACATTTCAATTGCAGTAATTAGTTGCTGTTGTGGTAAAAAACCGCTATTGGAACCAAGAGCTAGAGCGACTTCAAAATGGCGACAGTGTTTAAAATATATCTTTATTGCATCAGCTTTTATACCATTAATTACTGGTTTACTAAGCCAGATTTCAACCTCATGAATTAATAAAAATTTATTTAATAACTCTTGAGTAATATGTTGAGCTAAGCTCTCCAGTAAATGAAAATTAGTATTAACTACAACGCTTTTAGTATAATCAATTAATTCATCATAATTAACGGTGGTGTTTAGCAGATCTTGCTCAATCCAGTTATGCGAATACAACTTAACTTTTAAATTTATTTGTATTGGCTGGGGATTATTTCTTTCATAATCATAACAACCAATAATACTATCAACATGAATTCCATCAACTTGAATTATCATCTGATTCTCCTTGTTTAATAATTGTAACATATTTTATACAAATATTTGTGGTTAGCCATAAATATTAAAAAAAATTTCTAAGTAATAAATAAGTATGCAAATGTAACAATACAATAGAAGAATAAATATTTTTGGAGTAGTCATGAAAAAAATCTTTTATTGCCAATACTAGCAGCAACATTAATGCAGGCGAATGTAGTTTGCCATTTTATGGTGTATAATAGAATTGGTGAGTTTGCCAAGAATACTAGGGTTGTTGAGATGGATGGTGATTCAGGCTTTTTACCTTTGAGTAGAGATTTGCCAGCATCGTTTAGAGAAGGTCAATATGCTCTTTTTTGTAGTGCTAAAAGTCGTTTAGATCCTCAGGCTATATACTATGCTCCGTTTTCCGCCACTAATTGTAAGCATTATATTAATAGCCATTGGGGAATAATCGAGGATGATTTGAAAGTATACGTACATACAGTTAAGGATACTGATATTATCAATAATAATATGATTAATTTAGTAAGCGCTCCATAAACCCCATCTTATAATTTCTCCTCTATTAGTTGTAAACTATTGTCATTAATAATTTTAAAGAGGATGACAATATGCACGGCCAAGATAAACATAATAACTCCAATAACGCTCAGTGGTTGAAACATGTTCAGTTACGCCAAGAGTTAGGTATATCAAGAGCTAAATATGGCAAAAAGTAT
>JAPJMP010000037.1 GCA_026461645.1 Burkholderiales bacterium | reverse complement strand
AAATTACATTTTTTATTAAAATATTATCAGTGCAATGAATAGCAATTAAGTTTAAAAGTTTAATCATGTCATTAAATCGAGATTTGTGGCGCATAAAATCTACTTGCTGTACTAATTTCTCGATTTCAGCAACTGGTAATTGGGGTAAAATTCTGATTTTATCTACTAAAGTAATTAATAACATGGCTAGTTCAATAGCTTTTTTATTGAATATTGTGTGGTGAATAAAATTACTAGCATTGTTTATATTAGTGCTAATTTTAATGAAATAACATAGCAGGGCAAAGTGTGCTACAGCAAAATCAGGCGCAGTTTCTAATTTAGTAATTACTGCGATGTATTGAAGATAATAGTTTTTATTCTTAATTAACCCTTCTAGTTCAGGTAATATTTGACTAATGGCACCAATGTCATTGAGTATTGTAAAGGCAATTGCGGCGGAGTTTAAAGCCAGAATTTTACTAATTTCTAACCAAATACGTTCACGACTAAGAGTTAAAAGGTCATTATTGTTGACAATTTCCTTCATTAGCTGAAGTGTGCTTGGTGCTACAGAAAAATTTAATTTGCCCGCAAAGCGTGCGACGCGAAGCACACGTAATGGATCTTCAGTAAAAGCATCGCTTACATGCCGAATTACCTTATCTTTTAAATCTTGCACGCCATTAAATGGGTCAATCAATTGATTAGTTGTAACATCTTGTGCGATCGCATTAATGGTTATATCCCGGCGCATTAAATCTTGTTTTAAGGTTATGCTGGAGTTAAAATCACAAATAAAACCTTTATGGCCACTCGCTATTTTTTTTTCCGAACGAGCTAGGGCATATTCAGCATGAGTTTTAGGGTGAAGGAATACCGGAAAATCACGACCGACCTGTTTAAAACCTAAAGCTAACATTTGTTGTGGAGTACTACCGATTACAACATAATCATCATCATTTGCTGCTATTCCGAGAATTTTATCGCGAATGCAGCCACCAACTTTATAAATTTTCATGATAATAAAATTAATTAACAACTTTACCAGTATCGCTAGCGTTGTCATCAACTGTATTGGTATAATGCGCTTGTGATATTTTTTCAATAAAAGGAATCAAATTAATACTGGATGTGTTAGCAAACTGAGCATCATAAATAGCTTTATTGGATAAAACCTTTTGGACATAATCACGTGTAATTTGAATTGGTATTAATTCAATTTCTACCACATTATCTAATTTGCCCAAGGTGTCTTGCCAGCGTTTGGCCCTGCCAGGTCCTGCATTATAAGCTGCGGTTGCATAAATTAAATCTTGATTAAAAAGACTGGCTAGAGTTCCTAAATACCAAGTACCAAATTTGATGTTGCATTCGGCTGATAGGCGATAACAATTACTGCTACGCGATTTTCTAGCAATATATTTTGCTGTTTGTGGCATTAGTTGCATTAAGCCAACGCCGCCGTCAAAAGCAATAACCTTGGCATTAAATCTACTCTCTTGTCTGGCCACAGCTAAGGCATAAGCTGCATCTATACCATTTTCATTTGCATATCTTTCAAAGGATTTGCTAAATGGCGTTGGAAAACTAAGCATCATATAGCGATTGTGTAGTTGATTAGCGGCAAATATAGCTAAATCGTATAAATTATTTTTTAGAGCAAGATTGCTCATTGCTAGACGTTCATTATCGCTGCCAAGTTTAGATGCATAATTCCATTCTGCTGTAGCTATATTCATTATATTTTTGCTATTGTTACTCTTACCAACCAGATATAAATCAAGTGCTAGCTTAGCATTATTAGTTGCAATTGATGGTTTTAAGTAGGTTGATTTAGAGTTATTGGTTAAATATTCAGTATTGTTTCCCAATTCAGAGGAAGCTAGCATTGAATAATAAGAATAATCGTTAGGAATTTTTTTATAGTAGTCATTCGCTTTAGATTTTTCACCTAAATAAGCATTAGCTTTACCTTGCCAATACAACCAAATGTTTTTGCTTTTTAAATTGTCTGGCATATCCTCAATTGTATCAATAACATCAGACCAGTTACTCGCAAACATATAACTGCGTACCTTCCACTCGAGTTCATCGTTACTTAAATAGTCATGGTCATATTTATCATATAAATTTAATGCCATATTAAAATCATGTTTTAAGGCAAATTGCATAGCAACATATGTACCTAATATATTTCTGGTTAATGGACTAATTTTGGCATTTCTTAAATCATTATAGCCGCCACTAGGATTTTTATGTGCTAATGAATATATTCTATAAGCTTCAACAAAATCAAATTGTGATTTATCTTTAAAATTATTTACACGTGAATTAAAATTAATTGGTTTGAAATTAAACTTACTGGCATAAGAGTTAAATAAATCAGTTTTACCATTTAAAATTAAATTAGTTAAAGCAATACTAACTTCATTTTTATTCAAGTTGCCGTTGTTATAGTTTAGCGCTAATAATTGTACACACCAACTAGGTATATTGTTTTTAATTAGCCATTGAATATTATTGTTTTTATCTTTT
>JAPJMP010000036.1 GCA_026461645.1 Burkholderiales bacterium | reverse complement strand
ATATACTGCTTTAGAAAAACAAATAAAGCAAATGCATAAATACCAAATACCTGAAATAATTGCTATTGAAATTAATCAAGGTTCGAGTGAATATTTAAATTGGATAAATTCAACAATGCTTGAATAAATTAGGAGAACAATTATCATGATAATAAATTTTAAACATAAAATTAAAGCCGCTACTATTAATGATGTAATTGATAAAGTAACGCAGCAATTGCAAAAAGCAGGTTTTGGGGTATTAACCAATATTAATTTTGCAAATAAGTTAAAAGAAAAAATTGGTGTTGATATTCCACCAACAGTAGTGTTAGGCGCTTGTAATCCTAAGCTTGCTTTCGAAGTATATCAAGAGACAACTGATTTTTTAAGCTTAATTCCATGTAATGTGGTAATTCGTCACTTAGATAAAGACAACTATGCAATTGAAATGATTAAACCAAGTGTAATGATTAAAGCTTTGGAAAATCCTAAAATTTCAGCAATGGCCATAGATATGGATAATCAAATGCAGGAACTTTTAAGCACAATTAATTAATTTAGTTACAATACCAATTTGCACCAACTTTTATTTCTACCGCCATTTGAACTTGCATTGGAATATTATCAGTCATTAAGGCTGGTAGATTGGTGCGTATTAAATTAACTTCGGTATTTGGTACCTCTAAAATTAATTCGTCGTGAATTTGCAACACAATTTTACTATGTAATTGATTACCTTTAAGCCAAGCATCAATTTTAAGCATAGCAAATTTAATAATATCCGCAGAGGTGCCTTGCATTGGCGCATTAAGGGCTAATCTTTCTTCGGCATCACGAATAATTTTATTAGTGGAGTTAATATTGGGTAAATATATTTTACGGCCCAGAATAGTTGTAACGTATTCATTGGTGTGAGCCATGGCTTTAATTGTGTCTAAATAGTTTTTAATTTTAGGATATTTGGCAAAATATTTCTCAATGTAAAGTTTAGCCGTTGCGTGATCAATATTCAATTCTTGTGATAAACCATAAATAGTCTTACCATAGAGTAAACTAAAGTTTATAGTTTTAGCATAACGCCTTTCATCCGCTGAAATTTGCTCTATCGGTTTATGAAAAATTTCACTTGCTGTAATTGCGTGTATATCCTGATTATGATTAAATGCTTTGATTAAACTTTCATCTTGAGCAAAATGCGCTAGAATTCTAAGTTCAATTTGTGAGTAATCAACACAAATTAGTTGATGCTCAGCTTGTGCGATAAAGCACTGTCTAATTTTCTTACCCCAATTGGTTTTAATCGGAATATTTTGTAAATTTGGGTCGCGTGATGATAATCTACCACTGGTAACTTGCGCCTGTTCAAAAATAGTATGAATGCGTTGATTGTGATCTATTAAGGATGGTAATTTGGTAACATAGGTATTCATTAATTTACTTAAACTGCGATATTCAAGCAGCAAATCAGCAATACCATAATGCTGCTGCTGTAAGGCAAGTAAAGTATCTTCATTCGTTGAGTAACCATTACTGTTTTTCTTTATTTTAGTGGTTGGCAGTTTTAAGTGGTTAAATAATATGTCTTGCAATTGTTGCGGTGAATTTATGTTAAAAGTACAACCACAATTTTGATAAATTAGATCTTCGAGTCGATTTAAATTAGAACTTAAGTCAGTTTCAATCAATTTAAATTGGGCAACATCAATCATAAATCCAGTGGTTTCAATTGCAACAAGAACGTTAGTTAACGGAACCTCGATTTCCTTATATAAATATAATTCCTGTGGCGTAAAAGATTGTACTATTAAGTTTTCTAGATCCAATATGTTAGCAGCAATTAAATAGCAATTATCAATAATGGCTTTGTTATCATCACTAAACCACAGTGAATTTTTATTAATTTTTGTGCCATATTCAGGTAAGTCAATCACATCAATTTGTAATAATTGTTTAAATATATACGACATTGAATGTTTAAGTCTTGAATTCTTAAGATAATGAGCTAAAGTTAAATCACCACCAATATTATTAATCGAGAGGTTGAAATTGGCTAAAAATTGCAGAGTTTCTTTAGCATTTGGCAAAATAATCGGAACGTTACTGGCAAATAATTGAGCGAAAGACTTAATAAATTTAAGTTCAGAGTTAGAATCTTGATTAAATAAATCAGTATTAACTGCGCTAGAATTAATAAAATCAGCGCGTTTAAAAATATAAACATTATTTGCATATAAAAGGGCAAGAAGGTTAATATCATTTTCTAAAACCGATGGAATTATTAATAACCCTATTGCTAGTTGTCTAGTGCATATCTCGGCAATAAGATTATCTAACATAGTTGGTGAAGTAACCATAACCAAATTTTTATTGTTTGGGGCTACAGCATTTAACTCTAATAAGTTAGGGCTCATTATTGCTTGTGTTACCGACAGTTCATTTAACCAGGTCTTAAAACCAAGACTGATATAATATTCTTTTAGCTTTTGGATATCCGGATTTTTACAGATAAAATCTTCCAGACGAGAATATTGGGGGATAGGTACATTGGTATTAATAGTTACTAGCTGCTTAGCAGTCTTTAACCAACTAATTGATTGGCGTAAATTCTCGCCAACAACCCCTGTTAATTCATGGCTATTAGCAATTATATTGTCTAATGTTTGATATTTTTCTAACCATTTAACTGCGGTTTTTGGTCCGCATTTAGCTACTCCAGCAATATTATCTACATTATCGCCAATTAAGGATAAATAATCAATAATTTGCTTCGGGTGAACTCCAAATTTAGCAATAACACCACTAATATCAAGAATTTCATTAGTCATAGTATTAATTAAATGGATGTCATCATCAACTAGTTGGGCAAAATCTTTATCTCCAGTTGCAATAACAACTTTTTTTTGAGCTTGTTTTGCCTGCATGGCAAGAGTACCAATAATATCATCAGCCTCTATTCCAGATTGCATAATTAGTGGTATTCCCATCGAAGCAATAATTGCGTAAATATCATCAAGTTGCGCGATTAATGTTTCAGGAGTCTTAACTCGACCAGCTTTATATTCAGGATGAATTTCATCTCTGAATGTTTTACCTGGAGCATCAAATACACAGCACCAGTGAGGAGTTGTGTATTTTTTTTGTAATGATTTAAACATACTGATTATGCCACGAATTGCCCCAGTTGGTTTGCCCTCTGGGGATTGTAAATCTGGCATTGCATAAAATGCACGATAAACAAAGTTTGAGCCGTCAATTAATAATAAAGCTGAAGATTCTAAATCTTTCATCAATAGTTGCTTTAGTTAATAAAGGCTTAACTTAATGTTTCTTGTTGAATTCCAGCTACCAACCATTTGCCCGAGTTGATATCGTATTTAACAAAATTCCAAATTTCGCTAAACGGTTTAGGGCTTTGTTGCGGATCTTCGCTAACTAAACCATAAAATTTAACAGAAGCAACAACTTGATTATTTATAATTTCAGAACTTAATAACTGACAATCTAAATTAGAAAAATCTGCTAAACAATTGTTGTTACTAATTGAACTTTGAATTTCTTGATACAGTTCTGGTGTCATATACTTTTGAATTTCATGCAAATTTTCTAAATTGTTCATACTTTGAATGTGAAGAAACATACCTTTTACTTGGCGTAAAAAATAAATATTTTCAACACCATCTGGCATTTTTTCCATAATTTGGGCTGACATATTTTGAGCAACAGCAGCATTGGCGAAGTTGGAGTTAGTGCTTGGAGGCTGATTGAAATTCGTGTTTCTATTTATTGACGACATATTCATATTATTTTGATTATTCGGGTTGATTGGGTTGCCGCCAGTTAAAAATCCTGGTGAAACTTTATTTTTTTTAAAAAATGCTAGCCCTAGGATTAAAAGTAAAGCTAGAATTCCAATTGTGCCCCAAGGAATATCATTATGCGGTTCAGTGCTAGCTTGAGCTTGTGGTTCGCTAGCATTGGCAGTTTGGGTGTTATTCATGCTTTTACCTAACATATAACCACCAGCAGCACCAGCAGCAGCGCCTAAAACAGCTGCAGTCCCGGCTCCTATTCCAGGTCTTTTTGGCATTACAGTATTTTGCATTGCAGTTGGATTAGAGTGAAATTTCGGTGCTGCGGGAATAGATCTGCGCATACCAAAACTTTTGCCACCACCAAGTCTTGCGGCGAAAGAAAATTGAGCAAAAATTGTTGCGATTAAAGTAAGTGTAATAATTGTTTTATTAATTTTCATTTGATTATACCTAATATAGATAAATTATAATAAATATATTAT
>JAPJMP010000035.1 GCA_026461645.1 Burkholderiales bacterium | reverse complement strand
TACTCACCAAAATGGTGAATACCTAAGTTGAGTTTAACTATTATGAAATAAGGGTTTATCTGTCATTTTAAACATGTAACTGCTTTTTTTAGGATTAAAGATATTAAGTTATGGCCGGTAGTTACAGAAAATATTAACAAATAATCCATTTATACATTTGAGTATATTATAATAAATTAAGAAAATTTTAGTGGATAGATTATGAAATGCGTATTTTATATTTCTGATAGAACTGGTATTACAACTGAGTCTATAGGCAATGCACTGCTAACTCAATTCCCCAATATTGAATTTAAAAAGTTTTTTATTCCATTCATTGATTCAGAAAGTAGAGCGGATAATGTGCTAGTGAAAATTTATGGAAAATATTTACAGTACAATGATAGGCCAATAATTTTTACCAGTATTATGAATCCCGATATAAGAAATAAATTTCAATTGGATTATGCATTTCACATCGACTTCTTTGAAGCATTCATTCCAATGTTAGAGAGTGAATTAAAACAATCAGCATCAAAAGCTGTTGGTATGTCTCATGGCATGACTGATGAAAATAAATATTATAAAAGAATTGATGCTATTGATTTTTCACTTTACAATGATGATGGTGCTACTGTTAAAAATTATGAGCAAGCAGATGTAATTTTAGTCGGTGTGTCTAGAGTTGGAAAAACGCCAACATGTCTTTATTTAGCAGTTAACTACGGGATTAAGGCTGCAAATTTTCCTTTTGCTGAACTAGATTTAGTAAATGATAAATTACCGAAATTTTTAGTGCCATATCATCATAAACTGTTTGGTTTAACGATAGAGGTTGATAGACTCCATCATATCCGCACAAATCGTCTACCCAATAGTAAATATGCTGATATAAATACCTGTAAAATTGAAATTAAAGCTGCCGAACATATTATGACTATCAATAATATTCCTTTTGTTAATGTTAGTAAAAAATCTATCGAAGAAATTTCCGTCGCAATTATGCAACAAATTAAATTAAAATAATTATTAGTTTTGTTTTGCATTGCAAAATTAATACTACTTGTGGAATAAATCGCAAGTGGTATAATTCGCATTATTAAAACTTTTCGGAATACTCTTATGGATAATAACAATTATCGCCAAAATCTTGCCATACTTTTAATTACTAGTTTATTTTTTATGTGGGCGTTGACAAGTACAATTAATGGTGAGTTAATTAAGCATTTTAAAGATAGCTTTCATTTATCTAGATTTCATGCTGGATTTGTCGATTCCGCCTACTATTTGGCTTATTTTATTATGGCAATTCCAGTTGGAATTATTATAAGTAAAAGCACTTATAAGTGTGGAATTTATATTGGACTAATATTATTTATTGTGGGCTCATTATTATTTTACTTGGCGAATATTTTTGCCGTATATGCCTTTTTCTTAATTGCGGTTTTTGTTATTGCTAGCGGAGCAACATTTTTGGAAACTTGTGCAAACACATATATTTTAAAAATCGGAGACCCAACTACAGCAGCACGAAGACTTAATTTTGCACAATCTTGGAATGGTTTAGGTGCGGTTTTTGCTTCTTATTATGGAGCAAAAATGATTTTTGCTGGCAATTCAACTAATGGTCACATATATACTCCTTACTTATTAATATGCGTAATTTCAATTATTTTGATAGGTGCTTTTTTAATAACTAAATTGCCAACGATTAAAAGTGATAATGACGCCATTAAAATTAATTGGTCTGTGTTATTACGTTATCGACATTTACGTAATGGAGTTATTGCACAGTTTTTTTATGTT
Source organism: Burkholderiales bacterium (assembly GCA_026461645.1). Classification (GTDB taxonomy): domain Bacteria; phylum Pseudomonadota; class Gammaproteobacteria; order Burkholderiales; family UBA11063; genus Aquella. The sequence goes on along the minus strand of JAPJMP010000035.1, from coordinate 7,945 downwards.
GGTTTACAGGCTAGCATTTGGGGTTATTTTTTCTTTTATACTAGTAAGAAATTGCCATATTTATCAGATATTCAGGCAAGTAAATATTTTCAATTTAGTTTTGTGTTATTTATGCTAGGAAGATTTATTGGATCGTTTTTGTTAAGCTATTTTAAACCACCTAAATTACTGTCAGTATATGCAGTAATTACAATTATATTATTAATATGCACAGGACTTGGTAGTGGGCAATTTGCAATTTATTCCTTAGTCCTTGTAAGTTTTTTTATGTCAATAATGTATCCAACAATATTTTCTCTAAGTTTGAAACATATAAATACAGACACAAAAATTGCAGCCACATATATGGTTATGGCTGTAATTGGTGGCGCAATTATTCCGCCGATATTAGGATTGTTAAGTGATATGCATAGTATAAATTTTGGACTAATTGTGCCAATTGTATGTGCTATAATTATATTATACTTTAGTATTTTTGGTCATCATTGTACAATTAAAGAAGTCGATTAAAATAAGGATATAATTAAATGTTTAAGAAAACTTTAAGAATTGATCAAAGAGATAATGCCATAGTTGCATTGGAAAATTTAGAAGTTGGTGATTTGGTTAATTTAAATGGAAAAAGTTATGCTATTTCCGATAGAATAAAACAAAAACATAAGTTTGCGATTACTGATATTGCCACAAATGATCCAATAATTATGTATGGTGTTATTGTGGGCAGAGCAGTTATGCCAATTAAAGTTGGTGGAGCAATTACCATTAACAATATCAAACATTCTGCTGCAAGTTATAGTGTTAAAAATAAAATAAATAATAAGTGGATTCCATTAGATGTAGCCAAGTGGAAGAACAGATCATTTCAAGGTTATCATCGTGCTGATGGTAGTGTTGGCACTGCAAATTATTGGTTAATTTTACCTTTGGTTTTTTGTGAAAATAGAAATGTAGCTAAATTACAAAATGCTTTTAATTCAGTATTAGGTTATAATAATCCTGATAATATTTATGAAAATCATGTAAAGAAAATTGTAGATTTATATAATAATAAACAATTTGACCAGATTAAAGCTGTAACTACTAGTAAAAATTCAACCTTAGGCAAAGAAACCCAATTATTTAAAAATGTCGATGGCATTAAATTTATTTATCACAATTCAGGTTGTGGAGGTTCTAATGATGACTGTGCAAGCTTAGCTAAATTATTTGCTTCATTATGTTTTAATTCAAATGTGGCTGGGGTAACAGTGCTTAGTTTAGGTTGTCAAAAAACTCAAATTAGTGATATGGTTAATGCTATTAATGATATTAATCCAAATCTTAGTAAGCCAATTTTATACTATGAACAGCAAGATTATGGTACTGAAGAAAAAATGTTAAGCGCTGCTATCAACGAAACATTTTTGCAATTAATAGAAATAAATAAAATTGAACGTAAACCAGCCACTATAGACAAATTAACTATTGGTTTAAAATGTGGTGGCTCAGATGGTTTTTCTGGTATTTCGGCTAATCCAACTTTGGGTGTGTTATCAGATATACTTGTGTCTTGTGGTGGTTCAACTATTTTATCAGAATTTCCGGAACTAGTTGGAGTAGAGCAGGAATTAATTAATCGTTGTGTTTCAACGCAAAATGCCGAAAAATTTGTGGCATTAATGCAAGAGTATGAAAAGCAAGCAAATGCTGTTGGTTCTAGTTTAGACATGAATCCATCTGCAGGTAATATTAAAGATGGTTTAATTACTGATGCCATTAAATCAGCTGGAGCTGCTAAAAAGGGGGGGACAGCACCAATTGTAGATGTACTAAATTACACTGAGATTGTGCAACACAAGGGACTAAATTTACTTTGTAGTCCTGGAAATGATGTTATTGCTACAACAGCTATGGCATCTTCTGGTGCAAATATTATTTTATTTACTACTGGACTTGGCACTCCCACTGGGAATCCAATCTGTCCAGTAGTTAAAATTGCAACTAACACTGATATTTATAAAAAGATGCCGGATGCAATTGATTTTGATTGTGGTAAAGTAATTACAGAAGATTGTTCATTGTTGCAGATGGCGGAAGAGCTATTGGAATATTGTATTAGGCTTGCAAGTGGTGAATTTAAAACTAAAGCACAAATTTTAGGACAAGATGATTTTATTCCATGGATTCGTGGAATAAATTTATAATTTTAGGAGACAAGATATGTTTAGTTTGATTAACAAGAATGCTATTGTTACTGGTGGTGCTAGTGGAATTGGTTTAGAAATATGTAAACTGTTTGCGCAACAAGGAGCATATGTTAATGTTATTGATGTAAATATTGATGCTGCACAGCAGTTAGTTGTGCAAATTGAAAAATTGGGCGGTAAGGCTAAAGCGTTTGCTTGTGACGTCTCTAAACAGCAACAAGTTAAGAAGATAGTTAATGATATTACTCAGCAACATAAAATTGATATATTAGTTAATTGTGCAGGAATAGCACATATTGGAAATGCAGTTACAACTACCGAAGAAGATTTAGACAGGCTTTATCAAATTAACATTAAAGGCACTTATAATTTTTTGCATGAGGTTATTCCTCAAATGAAGGATTCTGGGGGGGTAATTCTTAATATGGCATCAGTAGGAGCAAATGTTGGAATTTCTGATAGATTTGCGTACTCAATGACTAAAGGTGCTGTTAAAATGATGACTTATTCTGTAGCTCGAGATTTTATTGCAAATAACATTCGTTGCAACTGTGTTTCTCCAGCCAGAGTGCATACCAGTTTTGTGGATAATTTTTTAAAAGCTAATTATCCGAATAATATTGATGAAATGTTTGAAAAATTATCAAAAAGTCAACCAATTGGTAGAATGGGAAAACCTACTGAAATTGCTTATTTATCATTATATTTGTGTTCGGATGAAGCTGCATTTGTTACTGGAAGTGATTTTCCAATTGATGGTGGGTTTATAAATCTTAAATAATTTAATGAAAGTTTAAAGATGAAATTATTTCGTTTTGGTAATATATATAATGAAAATCCAGGTGTTGTTTTAGCAAATGGCACAATGATTGATGTGTCAAAATTTATTGACGATTATAATGAAAGTTTTTTTGCTAATAATGGTATTTTGCAATTGCAAGAAATTATTAATAAGCATAGTGCAAGTTGTCCTATAGTTGAGCCTGGTGTTAGACTTGGACCGTGTGTAGCTCGACCTTCCAAAATTATTTGCGTTGGATTAAATTATGCAAAACATGCTAAAGAAACAAATGCAACACCACCGAAAGAACCAGTATTATTTTTTAAATCAACCACAGCATTATGTGGCCCAAATGATGATGTTATTATACCTAAAAACTCTAAAGCTACGGACTGGGAAGTTGAATTAGCGGTAGTAATCGGTAAAAAAGCTAGTTATGTAGAATTAGATGTAGCAATGGACTACGTTGCAGGTTATGCTGTGCACAATGATTATTCGGAAAGAGATTTTCAGTTACATCGATCAGGGCAATGGTGTAAAGGAAAAGGTTGTGATACATTTGCTCCATTAGGCCCTTATTTAGTGACTAAAGATGAAATTGCAAATCCACAAAAATTAAATTTATGGTTGAAACTAAATGGAGAAACATTGCAACAGTCAAATACTGATGATATGATTTTTGATGTTAAATTTATTATTCATCATATAAGCCAATTTATGACTTTATTACCTGGAGATGTAATTTCAACTGGAACTCCAGCTGGTGTTGGTTTAGGATTTAATCCTCCTAAATTTTTAAAAGCTGGTGATATTGTAACACTAGGAATTGATCAACTTGGTTCACAAACACAAGTGGCAATCAATTATAGTAAATAATGAGACAATCAATTGTGAAAATCGATTCGCATCAGCATTTTTGGCACTACAATTCGGTAACTGATGATTCATGGATGAAAAATGGATATGAACTTTTAAGACGTGATATGCTTCCGGCTGAACTAATTGATAATTTAAAACAAAATAGCTTTGATGGTTCAATTTTAGTGCAACACGTGAGTGATGAAGCAATTAATAATTTTTATTTAGACTTAGCAGCTAAATATTCTGCAATTAAAGGAGTTGTTGCTTGGGTCGGTTTAAGAGAAGATAATGTTTGTCAACGTTTGAATTATTATGCGCAAATTCCAATAATTAAAGGATTTCGTCATATGGTTGAATTTGAACTACAAGCGCATTATATTTTAGATGATAAATTTTGTAATGGAATAAGTAAGCTAGCTGACTATAATTTTACTTATGATATCTTAGTGACTAATCAGCAATTAGATGATGCCGTTAATTTGGTTGCTATGTTTCCTAAACAAAAATTTGTTTTAGATCATTTAGCCAAACCGGATATTAAAAACTGGCATGTTAGCGGTAGTGAGTTTAAGGCATGGGAAAGAAATATTGGGTTGTTGGCGCAAAAAAGCCATAATGTTTATTGTAAACTTTCGGGGTTTACAGTACTGGATGATTGGAAAAATATTAGTTATAGTAAAATTCAACCTTATTTTGAAGTTGCTGTAAATGCTTTTGGCTATGATCGAGTGATGTTTGGCTCAGATTGGCCAGTGTCACTAGCTGTAGGTAATTATGAATTAGCGGTTGCAATTCTTAGTAGGTTTTTAGCAACAACTACGCAACAAAATATTGACAATGTATTTGGTATTAATGCCGTTAATTTTTATAGTATTTAATAGTTAGAGATTCATGAATTTAAATTTAGAAAATCAACACATCGTCGTATCAGGTGGGGCTCGTGGAATTGGATTTGCTATAATTAAAGCAATAGCTGATGAAGGTGGCATACCGATTATAATTTCTAGAACTAAAGAGTATAATGAGCAAGCCTTAGATGCAATAAATAACAAAGGATATAGCGTTGAATGCAATTTATCCGATCCTAATGATTGCATTAGGGGGGCACAATTAATTAAGCATAAATTTAACTCTATTTACGCTGTTGTTAATAATGCTGGTGAAAATGATAGTGTTGGTCTTGAAAATGGAAATTATGATGAGTTTATGCAATCATTACATAAAAACCTAGTACATTATTATTTGTTAACCCAAGCATTTTTACCAGAATTAAAAGCTTCAGAAGGGGTAATATTAAATATTGGTTCAAAAGTTGCTGCTACAGGACAGGGTAATACTTCAGGTTATGCTGCGGCCAATGGAGGACGCAATGCTTTAACCAGAGAGTGGGCGGCGGAGTTGGTGAAATATAATATTAGAGTTAATGCTATAATAGTTGGTGACGTATATACACCATTGTATGAAAAATGGATTAATTCACTCGATAATCCGAAAGAAGCTATTGAGAAAATTACTGCTAATATTCCATTAGGTAATCGAATGACTACTCCGGATGAGATTGCTAATTTGGCTGTTTTTTTATTGAGTAACAAGTCAAACCATATTACTGGACAATTAATTCATGCCGATGGTGGATATACCCATTTAGATAGAGCTATTACAAAGTGAAAAAATACTGTTTAGCTCTTGATTTAATTGATAATAGTCAATTAATTGCAGAGTATGAAAACTATCATAAGAAAATATGGCCAGAAATTACACAGAGTATTATTAATTCTGGTATATTGAATTTAGAAATATATCGTGTTTTTAATCGTTTAGTAATGATAATTGAAACTACTGATAATTTTAGTTTTGCACTTAAGTCGCAATTAGATGCTAAAAATAACAAAGTACAGCAATGGGAAACTTTAATGTGGCAATATCAACAAAGAATTCCTGGAGCAAAGGAAAATGAAAAGTGGGTCCTAATGTCTAAAATTTTTGATTTAACTATAAACGGATGAAGCATGAAAATCGGATTATTTATTCCTTGTTATGTTAATGAGTTTTATCCTAATGTTGCGATAGCAACTATTGAATTACTTGAAAAGTTTAATTATATTGTTGAATATCCGTTAGATCAAACGTGCTGTGGTCAACCATTAGCTAATTCCGGTCTAGAAGATAAAGCTAATTCTTGTTATAATAACTTTGTTAATTTATTTTCAGAGTATGACTATATTGTTTGTCCGTCAGGTAGCTGTACCTACCATGTTAAACATCATTATGATGTAATTGATCAAACTCCAAGTGTAGTTCAAGTAAGAAATAAAATATATGACTTAGTTGATTTTATAACTGAGTTTTGTGATATTTCAAGATTTTCTGGTGAGTTTGAACAACAAATAGGTATTCATTTAAGTTGTCATGCACTAAGAGGGCTTAAACAAGCCAAATCAGCAGAGTTCAGCTCTGATCAAAAAGGTAAAATTTATAATTTATTACAAAATATTAAAAACATTAAAATTTCTCAATTAAATCGTAGTGATGAGTGTTGTGGATTTGGTGGTGCATTTAGTTTTTATGAGAGTGATGTATCCTCTAATATGGGATGTGATCGTTTAGCTGATCACATAAAAAATAATACTCAAGTATTAACAAGTGGGGATATGAGTTGCTTAATGCATATGGAGGGACTTGTTAGGCGAAAGAATATGCCTATTGAAGTAATGCATATCGCTCAGATTTTAAATAAAGTGTTCATATGAATTTTCATAGTAATAGTGCAGCTAAATATCTAAATAGTTCTGATAGAGCCAAGAAAGTTGATGGTTCAATTTGGTTCTTAAAACAAGCGCGGGATAGTATGATCAATTCTGACGATGTGTTTCAGAATTTAAGAACTGTTGCCTCGAATATTAAAAATAAAACTTTAGCTAATCTAGATGAATATTTGTTACAGTTTGAAGCAAACGCTATTAAAAACAACATAAAAATTCATTGGGCGGCAAACAATACTGAATTTAATAATATTGTCTTAAAGATTATTAAAGATAAGCAATATTCAAAAGTAATTAAAAGTAAATCAATGCTTACTGAGGAAACTGGCTTAAATCATTTTTTAGAAAAGCATGCAGTCGAAATTATTGATAGTGATTTGGGTGAAAGAATAATTCAGTTTCGGAAAGAACGCCCCAGTCACATTGTCATTCCAGCTATCCATTTGTCTCGTGAAGAAATTGGTCAAACCTTTCATGAAAAAATTGGCAGTCCCAAAGGCGAGTCTGACCCAGCAACTTTAACTAACATTGCTAGAAAGCATTTACGTGATAAGTTTTTAAACGCTGAAGTAGCAGTTACTGGAGTAAATTTTGCTGTAGCAGCAACTGGAACTGTTGTGGTGTGTACTAATGAAGGTAATGCAGATCTTGGTACTTCTATGGCTAAGGTACACATAGCATGTATGGGGATTGAAAAAATTATTCCCGATTTGGACAGCTTAGGAGTTTTTACTCGATTACTGGCAAGAAGTGCAACTGGTGCACCAATTACAACTTATACTTCACATTTTACCCGACCGGCGCCAGGCTGTGAAATGCATGTTGTTCTTCTTGATTCAATGCGTAGTTCTATTCTTGGTGATAATGATCATTGGGAATCATTAAAGTGTATTCGTTGTGCTGCATGTATGAATACTTGTCCAGTCTATCGTAGAAGTGGTGGATATAGTTATAATTATTTGATTCCTGGCCCAATTGGTACAATTCTAGCACCCAGTTATGATATAAATAAATATGACTCTCTCCCTTTTGCCTCAACTTTATGTGGTTCATGTAGTAATGTCTGTCCAGTTAAAATTAATATACATGAACAAATTTATAAATGGCGTCAAACAATAACTAAGCAGCAACAAAATAAATTAAAAAATAAGCTTTTAACTAAAGTGTTGGTAACAATATTATCTAGTCCAAAAGTGTATAATATTGGTTCCAGCATGCTTAAATTAGTATATGCAAGTAATATTTTAAAATTAAAATTTTTAAACCCATGGTATAAACAAAGAGAACTACCAAAGCTGCCGCAACAAAGTTTTAAACAATGGTATAAGGAAAATAAAAAATAAATGAGTTCTAAG
>JAPJMP010000034.1 GCA_026461645.1 Burkholderiales bacterium | reverse complement strand
GTTAATAAAGTTGCCGTTTTAGGTGCTGGAATAATGGGCGCACAAATTGCTGCTCATTTTGGGAATGCTGGAATTAAAGTTGTTCTATTTGATTTAAAATCAAATAAGGGTAATCCTAATGAAATATTAGATAATTCAATAAAAAATTTAAAAAAATTAAATCCAAAACCCCTAGCATGGTCAAAATCGTTAGAATATATTACTACCGCAAATTATGATGATAATATTGATTTATTAAAAGATTGCGATTTAATTATTGAAGCTATTGCTGAAAGATTAGATTGGAAAGAAGCTTTGTATTCAAAAATTGCAGCTCATGTAAAGAAGGGTGCAATTATTGCGTCAAATACATCAGGTCTAAGTATTCAAAAATTAGCATCAAGTTTGCCGCAAAGCTTACGAGATAACTTTTGTGGTATACATTTCTTCAATCCACCGCGCTATATGTCTTTAGTTGAATTAATACCTCATGCTGGTACCAATTCATCTATTCTACCTACATTAGAATCATTCCTTGTTACTAATTTAGGGAAAAGTGTTATCGTAGCAAAAGATACTCCCAATTTTATCGCAAATCGTTTAGGCGTATTTTCTATGCTGTCAACTTGTGTTAATACGCAAAAATTTAGTATTCCTTTAGAAATTGTTGATCAATTAACGGGTAAGGATTTAGGTCGAGCTAAAAGTGCAACATATAGAACTGCTGATGTAGTTGGTTTGGATACTTTTGCTCATGTTGTTAAAACAATGCAAGAAAACTGTAAAGATGGATTTGAAAGTTCTTATAATGTGCCAGAATGGATGCAAACACTAATTGCCAATGGTGCATTAGGCTCTAAAACAAAGAAAGGAATCTTTACTAAAGATAAAGAGGGTATTAAAGTAATCGACATTAATTCTGGGGCCTATCGTTTAGCCGATAAAAAAGCGGATAAGTCTGTAGTTGATATTCTTAAAACAACTAAAAATTGGTCAGATAGATTTGATGCAATTAAAGCGTCAAATACTCCTGAGGCAAAATTTTTATGGTCATGTTTTAGAGATGCTTTTCACTATGCTAGTATATTATTGGGTGAAATTGCTGATTCTCCAAGAGAAATGGATTTAGCAATTCGTTGGGGATTTGGCTGGAAAGAGGGCATTTTTGAAATTTGGCAGCAAGGTGGCTGGACTAAAATTGCTAATTGGATTAAACAAGATATTGAACAGGGTGATTCAATTAGTAAATTGGCATTACCACAATGGGTGTTTGAATTAAAAGACGGTGTTTATCAAGATAATAAACATTATAATATCAAACAAAATAAATTAGTGGAAAGAAAGGAACTTGAAGTATACCAACGACAATTATTCCCTGATTTAGTTCTAAACGAAAAATCAGCTACTCCAATGCATATTTTATACGAAAATTCAAGTGTTAAGCTTTGGCATTCTGGCGATAATGTTGGTGTTTTATCCTTTAAAACTAAAATGTGTGCTATTGGAGAAGATGTTCTAAATGGAATTGAAGAGGCAATTACTGTTGCCGAAGAAAAATGTGTAGGTATGGTTATTTGGCAAGAAAAAGATCTATTTTCTGTCGGCGCTAACTTAGAAGAATTTGGCTTTAAATTTATGATGAATGGAGCTGAAGCTGTTGAAGAAGTTATTGCTATGGGACATAGAGTAATTACTAATAGAATTAGATATGCAAATATTCCAATAATTGCCGCAGTGAAAGGTTTTACCTTTGGTGGTGGTTGTGAGATTATGTTGCATTGTAGCGGTATTGTTGCTGCTCTTGAATCATATATTGGTTTAGTTGAAGCTGGTGTTGGTTTATTGCCAGGCTGGGGTGGTTCAACTGAGATGGCATTTAGAGCCTCACAAGCAATTGATCCATGGAAAGATTTCGAGCGGCGTTATAAGAATTTAGCTTTAGCTCAAGTAGCTACATCGGCATTAGAAGCTAAAGAAATGGGATTTTTAAAAGAATCTGATATTGTTGTAATGAATAGTAGAGAAATACTTTTAATTGCTAAAGAAAGAGCAAAATTTATGGCTTTAGCAGGTTACAGGCCACCAGTAAAACGTAATTTTAATGTTTTTGGTAGTCAAGGTATTGCAACTGTTCAAGGTTTACTGGTTAATATGTTAGAAGGTGGTCAAATTTCTGAGCATGACTTCTTAATTGCAAAAAACATTGCTAAAGTAATGTGTGGCGGTGAAATTGAGAAGAATTCTATTGTTAGTGAAGATTGGGTGTTAAAAATCGAAAAGCAATGTTTTAAAGATTTAGCGACAACGCAAAAATCTGCGGATAGAATTCAACACATGTTAGAAAAAGGTAGACCTTTACGTAATTAATTAATTCTAAGGAATAAAAATGTTAAAAAATGTATATATTGTAGAAGCTAAGAGATCAGCGTTAACTAAAGCTAAAAAAGGTGGTTTTGCTAAAACTAGGCCGGATGAATTATTAGCTAAAATTATTAGTGCTACGGTTAAATTATCTAAAGTTAATCCTAGTGATATTGGTGATGTTATTATTGGTTGTGCTTACCCTGAAGCTGAACAAGGTTCTAATGTGGCTAGAGTTTCAGCTCTATTAGCAGGTCTTCCTGATACTGTTCCTGGTATAACAATTAACCGTTATTGTAGCTCCGGTGTTAATTCAATTGCCATGGCTGCTAATGCAATAGCGAATGGACAATATGAAGTTGCAGTTGCAGGTGGTGTTGAGTCTATGAGTTCAATTCCTATGGGCGGAAATGATTGGAGTGTTAGTCCGGAGATTTTTAAAAAGAATGAGGATGTAGCAATAGCTTATGGTATGGGAATTACAGCAGAAAATGTTGCTAAGGATTGGAATATTAGTCGTGAAGAGCAAGATTTATTTGCCGTTGAAAGTCATAGAAGAGCAGCGCAAGCACAAAGTAGTGGTCATTTTGCGGAACAAATTATCCCGGTTGAAGTAGTGCATAATGTTCCTGATGAAAAGACAATGACAATTAATGCCGTTAAAGCATTAGTTGCTGAAGATAATGGCATAAGATCTGATACAACAAAAGAAGTTCTAGCTAAATTAAAACCAGCATTTGCAACTAAGGGTTCAGTAACCGCAGGAAACAGTTCACAAATGACTGATGGTGTTGGTGTAGTGGTTTTAGTTAGTGAAGACTATCTTAAGAAACATAATTTAAAGCCAATTGGAAAGATTTTAAGTTATGCAGTTACTGGCGTTGCTGCTAGAATTATGGGTATTGGACCAATCACTGCAATACCATTAGCATTGCAAAAAGCAGGGCTAAAAATTGAAGATATAGGTTGGATCGAATTAAATGAAGCATTTGCAGCTCAAAGTTTAGCTGTAATACGCGATTTAAAACTTAATCCTGAAATTGTTAATCCGCAAGGTGGGGCGATTGCAATGGGGCATCCTTTAGGAGCGACTGGCGCAATTTTAACTACTAAATTATTATATGGTTTAAAACGTACTAATAAAAAATATGGAATTGTTAGTATGTGTATTGGAACTGGAATGGGAGCAGCGGCAGTATTTGAAGCCTTATAATTTTATATTTGAGAAATGAAAAATTATGAATAAATTTTGGTTAAATAATTATCCTTCTGGAGTGCCTGAAGAGATTACTGCATCTAAGGAAACAATAGTCTCAATATTTGATAAAATATGTGATCAATTTCCAAATAACAAGGCCTATACCTGTGATTCACATAGTATTACATTTGCTGAAGCAAAGAAATATGTGGAAAACTTTGCTATGGGTTTAAGTAAGATTGGAATTGTAAAAGGTGATAGGGTCGCAATTATGTTGCCGAATACTATTCAGTATCCAATTGCACTTTTTGCAATATTGAAATTAGGGGCAATTGTTGTAAATATTAATCCATTATACACACCAAGTGAAATTGAATATTTAATAAATAATTCTGGAGCTAAATCAATAATTGTAATTGATATGATGGCATCTAAATTAGATGGGTTGATAAATAAATATAATTTAAATAACATAATTGTAACTAAACTCCCTGATTTTTATTCATTTGCCAAAAGATGCTTGTTCAATTTTGTAATCAAGTACGTTAAAAAACTTAATGTAAATTATGGTTATGATGCATTAAATTTTAGAGATTTAGTTAATACTGAAGAAAAATTTGTTGCTAAAAATGATTTCACGGCTGATGATATTGCTTTTATTCAGTATACTGGAGCTACCACTGGTAAGCCAAAGGGTGCGGTATTACTACATAGAAATATTGTAGCCAATGTTGTCCAAGTACATGCTTGGTTAAGACCTCAAACACAATTTACCGTTAATGATATAGTAATTAGTGCCTTACCGCTGTACCATATTTTTTCATTAACGGCTAATTTATTTACTTTCTCTTTTCTTGGGGCTGAAATTGTAATGATTACAAACCCTCGTGATTCAAACTCCATGCTTAAAACACTTAAAGCTAGTAATTTCACCGTGTTAAGTGCGCTTGACACATTCTTTACTCATTTACTATCCAATAAAGAGTTTACAAGCTATAAGTTTAAGAATTATAGATATGGTATAGCTGGAGGTATGTCTGCTCGCGCATCTGTTTTATCTAAGTGGCGTGAAGTTACTGGAGTAAATATTGCTAACTGTTATGGTTTAACAGAAACTTCGCCAGCATTAACAATGAATCCGATAGACGATAAACCTTTCGATGGCTCTGTTGGTTTTCCTATTTCATCGACTGAAATTGAAATTAGGGATATAAATACAATGCAAGTTTTAAATATTAATGAGGTTGGTATCATTTTTGCGCGTGGACCACAGGTAATGCGAGAATATTGGAATAATCCGGAGCAAACTAAATTAAATATTGATGAAAATGGCTGGTTTAATACCAAAGATTTAGGTTATCTAAATGAGCAGGGTAAATTATTTCTAAGTGGTAGACAAAGTGAAATGATTATCGTCTCTGGTTTTAATGTTTATCCAGCAGAGGTTGAAAATAATTTGAATGCTATATTTGAAATAAGTGCTTCAGCCGTTATTGGAATACCAAACGAATTAACTGGCGAAGCAGTTATAGCCTTTGTGGTATTTAAGCACGGACTTAGCTTAACTAGTGAAGAAATTATTAAAAAATGTAAAAATGTGATGGCTGGCTATAAAGTGCCAAAACAAATTCATGTTTTAGATGATTTACCAAAAACATTGGTTGGTAAAATTGATAAAGTTGCGTTAACAAAAATTGCTATAGAGCATAACTAATTTTTATATCAGGGGTATATATGACTTTCGAGTTTATTATTGGCTTTATTTTATTATCACTAATTGTGATGTACAATAATTCTAAATTAATTATTTGGACTATTACTTTATTGGCGTATTTAGTTTTAACTAAACTTTTATTTGATAGCCATATTGCTAGTGGTGT
>JAPJMP010000033.1 GCA_026461645.1 Burkholderiales bacterium | reverse complement strand
AGTTAGAAATGTGAGATTTTAATCATAGACTTTTTAAATTGTGGTAAGATTAAATTTAAAATTAGATTTGTATGTGAGAGAGTATTATGGTAGATAAAAATAAATGGCAACAATTGCGTACTAAAATATCAATTCCGAGTAAACATTGGATAGATGGTAATTATGTTGATTCGGTATCAGGAGCAACAATTGATAAATTATCCGCAACGGATGGTAAGCATTTAGTGGCTTTTGCGCGAGGCGACGGTTTAGATGTAGATAAAGCTGTAGCTGCTGCAGATAGATCCTTTAATGCTGGAGTGTGGACTAATTTAGACCCTACTGTCAGAAAGGAAAAACTATTGAAAGTTGCCGAATTAATGGATAAATACAGAGATGAATTAGCACTACTGGAAACATTAGATGTGGGTAAAACTATAACTGAAAGTTGGAATGGTGATTTGACTAGTGCTATCAATACCTTTAAGTATTATGCTGAATTGATTGACAAAGTATACGGAGAAATAGCACCAACGAGTAAAAAATTTTTTTATTATATAACTAAAGAACCAATTGGCGTAGTTGGAATAATTGTTCCGTGGAACTATCCTTTATTAATGACATCATGGAAACTAGCTGCAGCATTAGCTGCTGGTAATTCAGTGGTAATTAAGCCATCAGAGAGATCGCCATTAACTGCGCTAAAGTTAGCAGAAATAATTAAAGAAGCAGGAGTACCAGATGGTGTTGTAAATGTTATTTTAGGCTACGGCCATGAAGCTGGCGAAGCCTTGGCTTTACATCATAAGGTTCGTGCTATTGGTTTTACTGGTTCTACTGCAGTAGGCGCAAAAATGATAGCGTACTCTAGTCAAAGTAATTTAAAAAGAGTATACAATGAGTTAGGGGGTAAATCTCCTGTGATTGTATTTAATGACTTTGAAGATTTACAACAGGTAGCTCAGACTATGACAGGAATAATGTTTTATAATCAAGGTCAGTCATGTCATGCTCCATCTAGATTGTTGGTGCACGATAGCATTGCCGATAAATTATTAGAACATATGGTAGCTTGTGCTAAGAATTATATTCCAGATGATCCATTATTAGAACAAACAACTTTAGGCGCAGTAATTGATGAAAAACATTTACAGCGCATTTTAGGTTACATTGATATTGGCAAAAATAATGGCGCCAACTGTATTTATGGCGGTAATCGTGTTCATAATGCTACAGGTGGTTATTATGTTGAACCAACTATATTTGATAATGTTACACAACAAATGCAAATAGCGCAAGAGGAAATATTTGGGCCTGTCCTATCAGTTATTAGGTTTAAAACAGAAGCAGAAGCAATTGCCATTGCAAATGATACTGAATATGGTTTAGCTGCCGGATTGTGGTCAAATAATATTAATCGCGTTCATCGAGTAATTCCTCAACTTAAAGCCGGAATGGTAAATGTTAATGATTATTCTTCAGGAAATCTTACTGTACCATTTGGCGGATTTAAACAATCAGGTAATGGTCGGGATAAATCAATTCATGCTTTAGATAAATATTTGGAACTAAAAACTGTATGTATTAAATTATATTAGGCTATATTAACTAATAAATCTATAACTAGTTACAAATTAAATTAGGTGAATAAAGCAGGCAAACTATTCAAATATAAATTAATTTGTAAGGAATAAAATGAAGAACTTATTAATCAAAGTCATAGTTAGCTTAATTATAATTGGTAATGCTTATGCAAACGACAACAATTTAATTTTGGTTGGGACAACTGGCGATTATCCACCGTTAACTTATCAAACTGAAAGTGGTTATCAGGGTAAGGATATTAGAATTTTTGCTGCTTTTGCAGCAGCAAATCATTTTAAATTCAAACTTGTAGCTACAACCTGGCCTAGTTTAAGTCAAGATTTAATAAAGGGGAAGTTTAGCGTTGCAATTGGTGGCATTTCAGATAATAAGTTCAGGCGGCGTTCTTTTTATCTATCGAATGCAATTGAAAGCTCAGCTAAGGTGCCGTTAATTAAATGTGCCGCAACTAATTTATTTAGCAATTTTGCGCAGATAGACCAAGACCACGTAATGGTTGTTGAAAATCGAGGTGGTACTAATCAGGACTTTGCTCTAGAACATTTAAAGCATGCAACTATAATTTTGTATGCACAAAATGATAAAGCATTGGCAAGCTTAACACAAGCGCCAATTATAGCTGATGTAATGTTTACTGATGATACTGAAGCTAATTATTGGCACCAAATCAATCCACAATTATGTGTTGCAGCTATACCAGAAAAATTTACTGTGGCACATAAAGTATTTCTATTTGCAAAGAATGCTCAAGGCAAAGCATTAAATAAATTATTTAATTCATGGTGGCAAATAAATAAAATTTATTATGAATAATCTAATGTAGAAAATATAAAGAGAAATAGTATGTCTTATTTAGGTATAGATATTGGGACTTCATCAATAAAAGTTAGTTTAATTAATGCTCAGCAGCAGCTTTTGGCAACTAAATCAATTAATATTCCAATTCAAAGACCAAATCCGCTTTATTCAGAGCAAAATCCCGAAGATTGGTGGAATGCAGTAGTTACAGCTATCGATTATTTACAGAATAATTACGCAAACCAATGGCAGCATTTAAAATCAATAGGAATCACTGGACAACAACATGGCGCTGTGTGTTTAGATAAAAATGGAGCTGTAGTTTATCCGGCTATTTTATGGAATGATGGCAGGTCTTATCAAGAAGCACAATTTCTTAATAGTAATTACGCTGATTTCTTACACATTAATGGTAATTTGGTGCTACCTGGATTTACTGCGCCTAAAATATTTTGGTTGCAAAAGCATAAACCTGAAATTTATCAACAAGTTAGCACTATTTTATTACCTAAGGATTATATTCGTTATCGCTTAACAGGTGAATATGCAAGCGACTTGTCCGATGCTTCAGGCACTTCCTGGTTGGATGTTAAAAATAGAAAGTGGTCAGAAAAATTATTGCAAATTTGTCAATTAGATATAAGTTATATGCCCAAGCTCTACGAAGGTACTGCAATAAGTGGTTACTTGCACTCAAATTTACAACATGCCTGGGGTATAAAAAATAGTGTAACTGTAGTTGGTGGTGGTGGGGATAATGCTGCAGGAGCTGTATCTGTTGGCGTAATTTGCCACGGTAAAGCTATGCTATCTTTAGGAACATCAGGAGTATACTTTATTGCTCAAGATAGTTACTTGCCAATGGATAATGGAATTTCACATTCATTTTGTCATTGCATTCCGCAAATGTGGCATCATATGGGCGTAATATTAAGTGCAGCAAGTTGTTTATCTTGGCTAAGCTTAATTAGTTCAAAAGCAGAACATAAATTAATTGCAAATGCTCAAACACAAAGATATGATGCAGATGCAACACCACTATTTTTACCCTATTTATCCGGGGAAAGAACTCCTCACAATAATCCGTTTGCTCGCGGCATGTTCTTTGGCATAACACATACTACGCAGTTAAAAGATTTAACGAATGCTGTTTTGGAGGGCGTTGCTTATGCAATTAAAGATTGTGAAGAAATTTTACCCAATACTAAGCAAGTTGAGTCTTTAGCAATAATAGGTGGTGGCGCAAAAAGTAATTATTGGGGACAAATAATAGCCAATGTATTAAATAAAACTATAGTTTTTTATGATGAAACCAAAATTGGACCAAGTTTTGGAGCGGCTTTATTAGCACTAGCTGGTGATAATGGTATAAATGTTAGTGACTTAGAGATAAATCCATTAATTATAAAAGAAATAAATCCTCAGCCACAACTAATAAATTTTTATCAGCAAAAACATGAGAAATTTAAGGCTCTCTATCAACAAACTAAAAACTTAAATAATTTAAATCTATAATTTAGAAATGGAGAAATAAAATGGTAAGTTATTTTAACGAAATTGATAAAATTAATTTTGCTGGGCCAGATACTGAAAAGCAATTAGCCTATAGATATTATGATGCCAATCGAATGGTGTTAAATAAAACAATGGCGGAACATTTAAAAATAGCAGTATGTTATTGGCATAGTTTTTGTTGGCATGGTGGTGATGCATTTGGAGCAGCAACGAGAAATTTACCGTGGGAGGCAGAATCTAATATTCTTAAACGCTATGAAAATAAATTGGATGCAGCAATTGAGTTTGTAACTAAATTAGGAGTTAAATATTTAACTTTCCATGATATCGATTTGGCGCCAGAGGGAAATTCACCACAAGAATATCAATATAACTTAAACCATATGGTTGATAAGTTAGGTCAGAAATTAAATGATAACAAGTTGCAAGTTTTATGGGGTACGGCCAATGCTTTTTCACATCCAAGATATATGAGCGGGGCTGCAACTAATCCTAATCCCGAAATTTTTGCCCGTGCTGCATTTCAAGTGAAAAATGCCTTAACTGCCACCAAAAATCTAGGCGGTCTAGGTTACGTCTTATGGGGTGGCAGAGAGGGCTATGATACAACATTAAATACTAATATTGCCCAAGAATTAGAGCAACTGGGAAGATTTTTAACGCTGGTGGCTGAATATAAGCATAAAATTGGTTTTAAAGGCTCTTTGTATATTGAGCCTAAACCATGTGAACCAACTAAACGACAATATGATTTTGATGCGGCAACAGTTTATGCTTTACTGCAAAAATTTGATTTAGTTCAAGAATATAAATTAAATCTTGAGGCTAATCATGCAACTTTGGCTGGTCATAGCTTTACTGATGAAATTGCGTATGCTTGTGCCAATAATTTGCTCGGTAGTATTGATATTAATCGAGGTGATGCCCAAAATGGTTGGGATACTGATCAATTTCCTAATAGTGTAGAGGAGATGGCGTTGGTATTATATGAAATTTTTCGCCATGGTGGCTTAACAAATGGTGGTTTTAATTTTGATGCTAAAGTGCGCAGACAAAGTAATAGTTTACATGATATGTTTTATGCGCATGTAGGCGCAATTGATGTTTTGGCAAAATCATTACTGGCTGCCGAAGAATTAATTGTGAATAAACGCCTAAGTGATAACATCAGTTCTCGCTATAGTGGATGGCAAACTAGTTTAGGTTCAAATATTTTACAGGGTAAGGTTAGTTTAGAAGATCTTGCTAAATTTGTAGTAGAAAATAACAAGGAAGTAAATCCGCCATCCGGACAGCAAGAGTTATGTGAAAATATTGTTAATCAAGCTATATGGAAAAAATAGGACCAAGTAAATTTCAATTAAAGGAGTTTTTATGGAGATTTTTCGTAAAAGTATTGAGGCTAGATGGTCTGATATTGACCTTAATAGGCACGTTTCTAATTCAGCTTATGGAGCATTTGCAACTCATTTAAGATCTAGTTGGTTAGATAGTATTGGTTTTCCATTAACTAAATTAATTTCTCTAGGCTATACAGCTATGTCATTAAAGGAAGAAACTGAATATTTTAGACAAGTATATTTAGGTGAAAGCATAGAGGCAGTTGTATCGGTGAACGCTGCTTCAATTGATTGGTCGCGCTGGCAATTTATTACTAAGTTTTATAGGCAAAATAAAAAAATAGTTGCAGCCCACGTGGTTAATGGAGTATGGGTAAATATCGCAACTCAAAAAATTAGCTCACCTCCACCAGAATTCTTACAAACTGTTGATGCTATTGCTAAGGATGCCACTTTTGAACGTATAATTGTTGATAGCAGAAGGCAACATAGGACCACTTAATATTAATTAAAACACCTAAATACTATAAGTAGTTAGGTATTAATCTTTTAATTACCTGTAAATTCTTCGTAGGCTCTGAGTGCATCTGCAGCATACATTAGATTTGGACCACCGCCCATATAGGTGGTCATACCTAACACCTCTAAAAACTCTTCGCGAGTTATTCCTAATTTAACTAAGGCCTTAACATGAAAACCAATACAGCCATCGCAATGCGAAGTAATTCCAATGGCAAGTGCAATCATTTCTTTGGTTTTTTGATTTAATGCACCATCTTTTAAAGCTGCTTGCGCCAGACTTGAAAAGCCGTTCATCACATCAGGTATTTCTTTACGCATCTTACTTAAGTAAGTGTTAAGATCTGAAGTTATATCTTTATATGATTTTGTTGACATAATTAAACTTTCTAAGTAAATTTATTTAGTATTATTTTTTATCATTAGCTCTAGTTTTAATTGTGGCTAAAGCTGAAGCAATAAAACCAGATATATTGGCTAAATCAGTTGGTAAAATAATAGTATTATTAGTTTTAGCTAAATTACCAAATTGAGAAATATATTGTTCTGCTAACTTTTGATTTACAGCTAGATCACCACCTTCGAGCATAATTGCCTGTGCAATCATTTTTATCGCTGAGGCATTAGCTTCAGCAATAGATAAAATAGCTTGAGCTTGCCCAGTTGCATTATTTATTAATGATTGTTTTTCACCCTCAGATCTTGCTATGGCAGAATTTCTATCTCCTTCTGCTAGATTTATTTTTTCTTGTTTATCGCCTTCTGAGCGTGCAATTTTAGCCCTTTTTTCACGTTCAGCTGTAATTTGTTCCTGCATCGCATTGATGATATGTTGCGGTGGCTGAATATTTTTAATTTCATATCTTAAAACTTTAACGCCCCAGTTTAATGAAGCCTGATCTACAGCAGAGACTACATGGCGATTAATTTCTTCACGTTCTTCAAAAGTTTTATCTAGTTCCATTTTTCCGATTACTGAGCGTAGTGTTGTTTGCGATAACTGAATTATTGCTGTCATAAAATTATTAGTACCATAAGTTGCAAGTTTAGCATCACTAATTTGAAAATATACTACGCCATCTATTGCAAGCTGGGTATTATCTTTGGTAATACAGACTTGCTCTGGAACTGTAGTTGGCACTTCACGCATGTCATGAATTACCACTAAACGATCAATAAAGGGAATTAAAAAATGTAATCCAGGAAATAATGATTTATTATATTTACCCAGGCGTTCAACAATTCCTACTCTTTCCTGAGGAATAATAATAATACCTGAACGAATGAAAAATATTAGAAATACAACAATAACAATTATAAGACCATATTGAATTATTATATCATTTAAAGCTTGCACATTCATAGCTATACCCTTTTTTATAATGTGAATTAAATCTTATTTGCGGCATCAACTTCAAGTTCATTGTTGGTAAAGTTAGTTATAATTAAAGCATCACCAGGATTAATTATTAAATTCTTATTTTTTAACTTAGCATTCCAAAAACTACCACTATATTCAACGCGTAAATTATGTGCTGTAATTTCAACAACGGTAACTGTTTGCCCCAAATGTTTAACAATTAAAGTGTTATCTTCTGCAGATTTATTTTTGTTTTTTAGATAATTAACGATAACAATACCAATTGTTGCGATTAAGCACGAAATAATGATTGAATACATCCAACTGTGTAATATTAAGTTTAAAATGCCAGCTATAATGCAGGAAAGACCAATTATTAATAAATAAAATGAATTAGTACCTATTTCACTTATAATTAAAATTAAACCAATAGTTAAAGCAAAATAAAATGCGGTCATAATTAGCTAACCAATTTAAACTATAAAGATTCCATATTATAGCATATTAAATTGTATTGGATTCTTATTGATTTATAAACTTTAATGAGTGAGTAATTTATATAGAGTTAATCTAGATAATATTTGTAACATGATGCAGAAAATGGAAAACGAAAAAAATAACTGATACCTTTTATATATGAACCTAGGCAGGGCTGTCTTTTGCTTAAATCGCTATTATACTCACTATGGTATAATTATAAGTGATTTAACATAAAATTTAATTTATTCTAGGAAAAGTGCTATGCTGGGTGAAAAAGATAAAATTGGTTTATTGTCTGTAACTGCAATTTCTACTACGTGCATTATTGGCAGTGGATGGCTATTTAGTTCATATTTAGGGGCTAAAATTGCTGGTGCAGGGGTTTATTTTTCCTGGCTTTTAACACTTATTTTCTTTTTGTTGATGGCATTAGTAATTGGCGAGATTGCCTTAATTTACCCTGTTCGCGGCATTATTAGTCGTATGGGTGCAATTGCTTATAATCGTTATTTTGGAGTTATTTTTTCTTTTGCCATTTGGTTGGAGCTAATTGGCAGTATTCCCGGTGAAGCTCAAGCAAGTGTTCAGTATTTAACCGGAATTTCACCTCATTGGGCCAATATTCTTATGGTACAAGATAATTTAACTCCAGTAGGCTTATTCTTGACCTTTGTGTTTTTAATCTTATTTTGGGCAGCAAATATGTTTGGTATAAAATTATTTGCTAAAATTAATAATTCTATTTCAATAATTAAAGTTTTATTTCCATCACTAATTGCAATACTAATTATTAGTATGTCCTTTCATAGCGCTAATTTTACTGCTTTTCATGGTAGTTTGGTTCCGTATGGCTTTAATTCAATTATTTTGGCAATGACTTCAACCGGTATGATTTATTCGTTTAATGGCTTTCAAGTTTGTGCATCATTTGCCAGTGAAGTTAAAAACCCTAGACGCAATTTGATTTTAGGCATGATAATTTCAATCGTGTTTTGTTTCTTGGTTTATATTTTACTGCAAACAAGTTTTATTGGGGCTATGGATACTAAAACAATCGCTAATAATGGTTGGCATACTCTTATATTTACCTCTCCTTTTGCCCAAATAACTACTATGTTAGGCTTAAATGTAATAACCATAATATTGTATGTTGATGCTTGTATTTCTCCTTCAGGTACAGCCATTAGTTTTGTTGGCGGTGGTTCAAGAGTATTGTTTTCGATGGCATCAGAAAAACAAATGCCGAGAATATTTGCAATATTAGATACTAAGTTTAATTATGAGAAAAGAGCAACTATATTTAATTTTATGATCGCAGTAATTTTTTTGTTTCTGTTTCATGGCTGGGCAGTATTGATCAATTTTATTACGGCTTTAATTATTCTAATGTATATGATTTGTCCTTTATCTTTAATGGCAATTAGAGTTGGTCAAGAAAATTCTGCAACTACTGGTTATAGACTTCCAATGGCCTGGTTCATTTGTGCGTTCTTATTTATAGCTCAATCAATGTTTTTTGCCTTTATTGGTTTAAATGATATGATAGGTTTAGCTGCAGCCATGACTATTTTGATGATTATTTTTTTAATGATCAATATCCCGCAGGAAAAAGAAAACAAAATAGCAGATATTCTGCAAATATCGTTACCCTTTGTGGTTTACTTATGGCTATTAACTTTATTAATCTTTTTAGGACCAACTAATTATGGTGGAATAGATGCCATAAATTATCAATGGTTTTATTCTATTTATATCTTAATTGCTCTAATTGCCTATATGTTTTTTATTAGTAAAAAATTTGTGGTTAAGTGCCAAAAAATTCGTTTAAAAGATAATGTAAAAATAGTTGAATAAAATTTGCTAATCAAAGAAGTAAGCGATGAAAATTGTTTTAATTTCAGATTTACACTTGGCCCCAGAGACATTATCGGCTAATAATAAATTTGCGCAGTTAATGCAACAATGGCAGCATGAGATTGATGCTTTGTATATTCTTGGTGATTTCTTTGATTCTTGGTGCGGCGATGATGATGATAATTTATTTATTCAGCAAATAAAAAATATTTTTACCAATTTTACTAAGCATAAACCAATATATTTTATGGTTGGTAACCATGATTTTGTTTTAGGTAAAAGATTTGCTCAAGCTACTGGAGTTGAAATTATTGCAGATGAAACAGTAGTTAAGATTGCTGATAATTTAATTTTATTAAGTCATGGCGATCGTTTTTGTA
Source organism: Burkholderiales bacterium (assembly GCA_026461645.1). Lineage (GTDB taxonomy): Bacteria > Pseudomonadota > Gammaproteobacteria > Burkholderiales > UBA11063 > Aquella. The sequence continues at coordinate 714 of JAPJMP010000033.1, read as the reverse complement.
GCTTGGATAAAGGCCACCAAAAATTAAGATTTTTCTTGTATAATCGCTTTATTCTGTCACTGCTTACAAAGATACCACTATCTTGGCGTTATAAAATAAAAGAGAAATTAAAAAAAAAATCAGAAGCTGTTTATAATGCAAAACCACAGGAAACCTACTTAGTGGTAAATAAAACTATACTCAAATTTGCTAATAAATATGGAGCGAATATAGTTATTCATGGCCATACTCATAATCCAGGTAAATATCAAGTTGCATCTCCTGAAAAGAATATAGTGCGGTATGAAATTCCAGATTGGGCAGATAGAGACCCAGGTGGATATATTCTAATTAATAATAATAATATTGATATAATGTATGCGTAAATAATTTTATGTGGTATCATATTTTTCATGAAACCAAAGAAAAAACCTATCATTGTAATATTTGATCCTTTTGTGTCAATTGGATATTTACGCGCCAATCTTCCACAAACAATTGGAATTGTTGGAGTATTTAGCCCAAATAATAAATTAAATGAAGCTATTACGCAAGGTGCAGTTAATTTTAATGATTTCGTTACCGCTTTTAACTTAACTAATGACATACAAGCTGATATTAACAAGATTAAAAGTAATTTAATTGACTATTCTGTGCTTGCTTATCTTATCCCGTATATTGCATAAATATGTATAAGTGAATAAAAATTGGATAAAAATTAATTTTAGTTGAATT
>JAPJMP010000032.1 GCA_026461645.1 Burkholderiales bacterium | reverse complement strand
TTAATTTACTTATCAATTATGCCAATTTTGTTTGCTATAAATCGGCAACAACATCAAATTAGTTTATGGAGTAATTAATTTTAAGCTATATTGGGATATACGTATTTGACTCTAGAACAAGTAAATATTTTATAATAAATTTAGTTTAAATTTTATGTTATAGCATTTAAATAACTAATAATTTCTGATATAATTACGTATATTTTCTAATGGAGCGACTTAAGGTGACAACTAAAAAGAATAAACTGTATAATCAATTAAATCGTGAACAAGCTAAAAATGAACTTGATAGTGAGGTTTTTTCACGCATAACAATTTCTTTTTACAAATATTTTAATATTGCTAATCCGCAACAATTTAGAGATGAAATGTTTATTATTTTCAGTGAATTAAAGGTTTTAGGGCGAATATATGTAGCCAGTGAAGGCATTAATGCACAAATTAGTGTACCCAGTATTAATTACGAAAAGTTTGTAAACTATTTATACAATATCAAAGAGCTTAAAAATCTACGCTTAAATAAGGCGGTTAGTGATGATGGTAAATCATTTATTGTTCTTAAAATTAAAGTACGCAATAAGATTGTAGCTGATGGAATTGAAGACCCTTTATTTTCCATGTCAAAAACCGGTAAATATTTGTCAGCACAAGAATTTAATCAATTAACGCAAGATCCGAATGTAATTGTTGTTGATATGCGTAATCATTATGAGTACGAAGTTGGACATTTTGATAATGCCGTTGAAATACCAAGTGATACATTTAAACAACAATTATCAATGTCAATTGAAATGTTAAAAGACAAAAAAGATAAAGATATTGTCATGTATTGTACTGGCGGTATTAGATGTGAAAAAGCTAGTGCGTGGATGTTACATAATGGATTCAATAAAGTATATCATTTGGAAGGTGGAATAATAAATTACGCCAATACCGTAAAAAAATTAAATTTACCAAATAAATTTATTGGCAAAAACTTTGTTTTTGATGAGCGTTTAGGCGAAAATATTAGTAATGAAATTATTTCTCACTGCCATCAATGTAGTCAATTATGTGATATTCATACCAATTGCAAGAATGATGGCTGTCATTTATTATTTATTCAGTGTAAAAAGTGCAATATAGAATATGAAGGCTGTTGTAGTAATGAGTGTAAGCATGTAATTCATTTATCGGCAGAAGAACAAAAAGAGCTAAGAAAAGGCAAAAATAATGGGGCTAATATTTTTAATAAATCTAAAGTGCGCTTAAAAAAATAAATGAGCATTAGGCTCGATTAAAAAGATTAAAGAGCACGCCACCGGCAATTATTATAATTCCGCCAATAATAACTGGTAGCATTGCTCCAGTAGCAGCCAAATATCCAGCAGCTATAGGTGGTAATGAATTAGCCAAAGCATTAACACTTGAATTTACCCCCATCACTACCCCACGCTTATCATCATTAGTTATGCGTGTAATTAAAGCCATGCTGAAGGATTTAGTTATTGCAATAGCTAAAGCTAAAAATGGTGGAATAAAATATAAATAATAAGCACGCCCAACTGGTACTAGTGGAAATAATAGCAATAATACCCCTGTGGCTATAATCGACAATTTTAAAACATCTATATCGGATAATTTGCCTGATATTCTTCGTACTATCATTCCCTGCGATAATACTGTCATTAAACCCAAATAGGCAAAAAAGTCACCAATTGAACCTTGATTAAATAAAAAATGATGAGCTAAAATAATAGCAAAAAATGTGGTAAAAAATGCAAAGCCGGCATTAAATAGAAACATCACAGGAAAAACTTTATTTAGTTGCCTGCTAGTTAACGCGTATTTTAAGTTAAATACTGCTTTAAATATATTTAATGACTTACTGTTAGCTCTTTGCTTTAATGTTTCAGGTAAAATAAAAATTATAAGGCAACAACTAATTAAACTAATAAAAGCTGCAAAAATAAACGGTGTAGTTGCATTAAACCATACAATATGTTGTGGATTAGATAAGATGCCACCAATAAATGGGCCAAGGATAAAGCCTAAACCAAGAGCCATACCAACTATAGCAAAATTTTTAGCCATTGATTTAGTATTAGTAATGCTAATGTCTCCAATAATAGCTTGTGCAACAGAAATATTACCACCAGTAACTCCATCAATTATGCGTGAGATAATCATTAAATTAATACTTTTAACATAAATTGCATAAATAAATATCAAATATGAAATACAAGTACCAAATACTGAAAAAATTAATATCTTTTTTCGTCCATAAATGTCCGACAATTGACCAATAATGGGAGTAGCAAAAAATTGCATAATTGGATATAAAGCTAATAGCCATCCAGCAAAAATAAGACAACTATGTGTATCCCAGGTAGATGGCAGAACAAAAAATTTAGATGTGGGTAAAATAATTAACGGAATAACCGGAATTAAAATACCAATTCCAAGCATATCAATAAAAATAATAATAAATATTATTAACAAAATCATGCTTGATTTGCTAGTATTTGTCATTTTATTTATAATCAAAGGCCATAATTATTGAAATTGTAGTTATAATAATTATTGAAAACAAAAACATGCTTCGCGCCCATTTTTTACTATCTTCAAGATTTCGGCCTAAATACCATAATCTTAACCAGCTACAGCCTAAAATAATATTTATAATTAAATAAAAAGTGCCAGTATATCCAGTAATTGAAAGTAAACTACTAAATACAATAAAACCGATTATATATATTAACATGGCTTTCTGTGTATGGTTAATCCCCTTTACTACAGGCAATACCGGAATTTTAGCATTAGTATAATCATTAATGCGATAAATGGCTATTGAATAAGAATGAGGAATTTGCCAAAAACTTAAAATTAGAAATAACAGCAAGGCGCCCAAATTAAATTTATTTGTAACTGCACAGTAGCCAGCTACTGGTGGAATTGAGCCTGAAATACTACCAATTAATGTACCATAAATTGAATGCCGTTTTAGGTATAAACTATATAGTACGACATAAATGAATAAACCAAATATCGCAATAAATAAAGTAAGATAGTTAGTCCCTTGGTATAAAACAAAAATGCCAAGTAAACCTAAAACTAAAGCATATAAAAAAGCAACACTATCAGGAATCAATCCTTGAACTAATACTCTATTTTTAGTTCTTTCCATTACTTTATCAATATCTTTATCAATTATATTATTAAAAACACAACCACATGCAATTATTAATGAAATTCCAACAATGGTAGCAAATAATAATTTAATATTGATGTTACCCTTAGCTGCAAGAAAAAAACCGCCAGCTAATGTAATTATATTACCAAAAATAATTCCTGGTTTTACTAATGAATAAAAATATTTAATGGAGAATCCTTGAGGGTAAAAAATTCTTGCTACAATTAATAGCAAGAATTTAGTAAATTAAATGTGTCAATAATCAACCAAGATGTTCCATCATATTATAGTTCATATTCCACATAATCCACAGTGAACCTGCAACTAAAATAAATAAAACTAAGCAAGTAAATAAGAATGTCATTAGATTCCATCTTTGTGATTGTTTTGTACTTAAATGTAAAAAGAAATATAGTTGCACAAATAATTGGGCAATAGCTAATAACACCACTAAAATAAACGTAGTTTCAGTTTTTAAAGCATGCTGTACTACTAAATAGTAAGGAACAATAGTTAACACAATTGATAAAATAAAACCAACTATATATGATTTAAATGTTCCATGATCATTATGTACATTAGTCATATTAAATAACTCCCATTAGATATACAACAGTAAATACAAAAATCCATACGATATCCAGAAAATGCCAAAACAAGCTTAGGCAAGATAATTTACGTGTTGTAATTTCTGTTAAACCATGTTTACTTACTTGGATCATTAAAATTATCATCCAAATTAAACCACAAGTAACATGTAATCCATGAGTTCCTACCAAGGTAAAGAAGGAAGATAAAAAGGCACTGTGATCAGGACCTAAGCCTTCGCTAATTAAATGATGAAACTCATTTATTTCCATACAAATAAAACTAAAACCTAAAGCAAAGGTAACCATTAACCAAAATAGAACTTGAGATTTACGTTTACTATGAGCTGCTAGCATAGCTAAACCATAAGTAAAGCTACTAATTAGCAATATAAATGTTTCAGTTAAAACATAGGGCATTTTATCAGTAAATAATTCATGCGTTCCAGGTCCGCCATATGTACTAGTATGTAGTACAGAATAAGTGGCAAACAAGCAAGAAAACAAAATACAGTCACTTAAAATATAAACCCAAAAACCAAAAATTACTTTACTACTAGCCTCAGCATCATGATTATGTTCATGTGGATGTGAAGGCACATTTAATATTCCTTTTGTCGACATTATGCTATTTTCCTCTTAGAAATTTCTTGTTCAATTTGTTTAACTTCTGCAGCTGACACATAATAATCAATATCATAATCAAACGAACGATATAATACTGCAGCAAAAATTCCAACGGCACTTAAACCTACTAACCACCAAATATACCAAATTAATCCAAAGCTAAGCAAAAAGGCAAATAACCCTATAATAACACCAACTCCAGTATATTTAGGCATATGAATATCTTCATATTCTGTATCAGAAGTTACTACTGAATGATCTTTAGGATGTTTAGCCTGCTCAAGTTTATGATCCCAAAAAGGTTCTACACTATTTACATGCGGAATAAAAGCATAATTATAAAATGGTGGTGGTGATGCTGTTGACCATTCTAAAGTGCGACCATTCCATGGATCTCCTGTACGATCTTGAGTGTCTTTACGTTTATAAATACTCCATACAATTTGCAATACTTGAAAACCAATACCAGCAAATATGATTAAAGCTCCAACAAAGGCTATCACAAAAAATGGATGCCAGCCAGTTGAATAATCATAATGATATAATCTGCGAGTTGCACCCATAAACCCTAAATAATATAAAGGCATAAATGCTATATAAAAGCCAACAACCCAGCACCAAAATGAAGCTTTACCTAAACATTCATTTAATCTAAAGCCAAAAGATTTTGGAAACCAGTAAATTAAACCGGCGATATAACCAAAAACCACACCACCAATAATTGTATTGTGAAAGTGGGCGATTAAAAATAAACTATTATGTAACAGGAAGTCAGCACCTGGAACTGAAAGTAAAACTCCAGTCATTCCACCAATGGTAAAGGTTACTAAAAAGGCCAAAGTCCAATACATTGGAACAGAGAAATTAATTTTACCGCGATACATGGTAAATAACCAGTTAAATATTTTAACTCCGGTTGGAATTGAAATAATCATAGTTGCAATACCGAAGAATGAATTAACATTTGCTCCTGAACCCATGGTAAAGAAGTGATGTAACCATACGATAAAAGATAAAATAGTAATTGCAAAAGTAGCCCATACCATAGTGGTATAACCAAACAATCTTTTACGCGAAAATGTAGATACAATTTCTGAAAATATACCAAATGCTGGTAACACTAATATATATACCTCAGGATGACCCCAAATCCAGATTAAGTTAACATACATCATTGGATTGCCACCAAAACCATTGGTGAAGAAATGAAAACCTAAATAACGATCTAAAGTTAATAATCCTAAAGTAACAGTTAATACTGGAAAGGCAATAATAATTAAAATATTAGTACATAAAGCAGTCCAAACAAATACTGGCATTTTAAATAAATTCATACCAGGACAACGCATTTTTAAAATAGTAACAAAGAAATTAATCCCAGTTAATAATGTTCCAATACCGGATATCTGTAGTGACCATATATAATAATCGACTCCGACTCCCGGACTATATTGTGTCTCAGACAAAGGTGGATAAGCTAACCAACCAGTTTGACCAAATTCACCAACAATAAGACTAATCATAACTAGCACTACGCCAACTACAAATAGCCAGAAACTTAAAGAATTTAAAAATGGAAAAGCAACATCTCTTGCACCGATTTGTAACGGAACAACGATATTCATTAAGCCAACCATAAAAGGCATTGCCATAAAGAAAATCATAATTACACCATGTGCAGTAAAAATTTGATCATAATGATGTGGCGGTAAAAACCCATGATTTGCACCTACGGCAATTGCTTGTTGCGTACGCATTAATAATGCATCAGCAAAACCTCTAAGTAACATAATAATGGCAACAATTATATACATTACACCAATTTTTTTATGATCCACACTGGTTAACCATTCAGTCCATAACCATTTCCAGCGGCCTAAATATGTAATTAATAATACAACAGCAAGGAACCCGCCAATCATACCAACACCAGCCAACATAGCTGGTAATTCATTTACTGGAATGGCATCCCATCCTAATCTTCCTAATATATGCATATCAATTTTCCTATTTAATTTAGTCTTAACAATTATTTACATTGGCATCATTTTACTATGATCTTGATTTAAATCATCCATACCCGGCATCATAAATTTCATCATAATATTTTGAAATAAATGTGGTTGTACCGATGAAAAAAATTCTACTGGAGCATCTTCACTTGGTTGAGCAAGCTTATTATATGTATCACCATCTAATTTATTTGGTGACTGTCTTACATAATCAAGCCATGAATTAAATGCATCATTGGATACGGCATTTGCACTAAATACCATATCGGCAAAACCCTGACCACTAAAATTAACTGATCTACCAATATAATTTCCTGATTCATAAGCAATTAAATGCAGTTGTGTTTGCATTCCAGCCATGGCATAAATTTGTGTGCCCAATTGTGGAATTTGTAAAGCATTCATTGGTGCATCTGCAGTTATTTTAAATGCAACCGGAACATTAACTGGAAACATAATGTAGTTAATAGTAGCAATGCCCTGCTCTGGATAAATGAAGAGCCATTTCCAATCTAAGGCAACAGCTTCTATTGTAATAGGTTTGGCATGATCTTCGCTAGCTATTGGTTTATATGGGTCTAATTCATGTGTAGTACGCCATGTAAGTGTTGCTAAGACCAATATAATCATAATTGGAATAAACCACACTACTAGTTCAATAATATTGTTGTGATAAAATTTTGGTGAATAATTCGCTCGTTTGTTACTTTCACGAAACTTCCATGCAAAAGTAAATGTCATTACAATAACTGGAATAACAACTATTAGCATTAATAATAACGCATCTCTAACTAGCTCAATTTCTTTTTGTCCAATTGGCCCTTTAGAATTAATTACAATTGGCTTAACACAGCCACTTAACGTTAAGACCATACTTATTACTAACAGTAATAAAATGGAATATTTAAATTTTGCACGCATCGTTAATTAGTTCCTTAGTAATAGTAAAT
>JAPJMP010000004.1 GCA_026461645.1 Burkholderiales bacterium | reverse complement strand
TTTATAAGTAGAATGCACTTAAATTAATTATTATTTTTAATAAATTAGGAGTAAGTATATGCGTAAGATATTATTTTCTTTATTAGCACTAGGTTCAAGTGCAAGTTTTGCTACTGATTATTCTCAGTTTCAAGCATTTGATAATCAAATTAGTATTGGCTATGGAATGAAACAAGATGAAGCTACGTCGCCAAATCTTGGTGTTAATGGCAATCAAATTTCTGACGGCAGCATGGTAAATTTAGAAGGTGAAAGATTACTCAATAATGGTATTTGGATTGATTTAAATGCAAATATGAATTTTAATCAAGGTGAAGCCAATGTTGCCAACAATCCTGTAATTAGTAATTATGGTTTTAATGGTAAAGTGGGTTATGCTTTCCAAGTTGCCGATGCGCATTTATTATTAGTTCCTTATGGAATAGCTGGTTTAAATAACTCTGGTTTAGGTGTTATTAATATCGTAGCTTTAGATAATGATCATACCAACTTCTTGGAAGATGCTAGTTCAGTACTTGCTAACCGTTATTTTGTAACAACTGGTGCTGGTGGTAGAATCGAATATAGAATCAATGATTATATATTAGTATATGGTGATCAAAATATGGCATATAATTGGGATCAAACTAAATATAATAATGGATTTCAAGCGCAAAATACTTATTCATATACCTCAACAATTGGTGCTAAATTTAATATCGTAAAAGATTTACAATTAGGTGTTAGAGGCTTCTATACTAATTATCAACCTGATGCTTCTGCAACAAGTAATAGTGGTGGACCGTTTAAGTTATCTCAAGCACAATCAAGTGTTGGTGCTTTAGTTAGCGTTGGTTTAACTTATTAATATTTAATGCAAAATAAGGGTAAAAAACAATGTTAATTGATAACGTTTTCGCCCTTATTTCTTTATAGTGTGATTTATGCATAAATTCTTGTTGTCATTATTAGTTCTTAATTGCAGCGTAAGTTTTGCTACAGACTATTCGCAATTTCAAGAATTTGATAATCAAATTAGCATAGGCTATGGCATGCAAGAAGATAAAATAACTGCTTATGGCGGTGGCGATAATAATATTTCAGATAGCAGTCTGCTAAATTTTGAAGGCGAAAGACTATTAGATAATGGCATATGGATTGATTTAAATGCCAATATGAATTTTAGTCAAAATGCAGCTAATATTACGAATAATCCAATAATTAGTAATTATGGATTTAATGGCAAAGTAGGTTATGCTTTTGTAACTGCAGATCAACATCTATTACTTATACCATACGGTATAGCAGGGATTAATAATTATGGTGTACCAACTAATAATTATTCACTTTTAAATCAAGCTGGAAGTATAATAGCCAACCAGTTTTTTCTAACTACTGGAGTTGGTGGGCAGATTGCCTATAGAATTAATAACAGTATTTTAATTTATGCTGATCAAAATTTAGCGTATAATTGGGACCAAACTGGATATTTTAGTGGCATTCAACAGCAAAATTTATATTCATTTACCTCCACACTTGGGGTAAAATTTAATTTAGTACAAGATTTACAATTAGGGATTAGAGGCTTTTATACTAATTTTCAGCCAAATGCAACAGCAATTAATCCTTACGATGATGATTCATTGACCCAAGCGCAATCAAGCCTTGGTGGTTTAGTTAGTATTGGGTTAACTTATTAATTTTTTTTAAAGGATATATTTATGCGTACACTATTACTTTCATTATTGGTAGTAAGTTCGAGCGTCAGCTTTGCGGCTGATTATTCACAATTTCAAGCATTTGATAATCAAATTAGTATTGGTTATGGAATGAAGGAAGATCAAGTCACTAATTTTAATGGTGGCACTAATAATATTTCAGATAGTAGCATGGTAAATTTGGAAGGTGAAAGATTACTCAATAATGGTATTTGGATTGATTTAAATGCCAATATGACATTTAATCAAGGTGAAGCTAATATTGCTAATAATCCAGTAATTAATAAGTATGGTTTTAATGGTAAAGTAGGATACGCTTTTCAGGTGGTAGATAGTCATTTATTGCTAACGCCATATGCAATTGCTGGAATAAACAATAATGGAGTAGCTGCAATAAATAGTTATAATGATGGCGAACAAATATTGTCTAAATCTAGTAATGTGGTAGCAAATCAATACTATGCAAGTGGTGGTGCTGGTGGTAGAATTGAATATAGAATTAATGATAGTATTTTAGTTTATGCTGATCAAGATTTAGTTTATAACTGGGATCAAGTTGGTTATATTAATGGCGTTCAACCGCAAAATTTATACTCTTATACTTCAACTATTGGTGCTAAATTTAATTTAGTAAAAGATTTCCAATTAGGAGTTAAAGGATTCTATACTAACTATCAACCTGATGCATCAACATCTGATGGAGCTGGAAATGCGTTGTCGCAAGCGCAATCAAGTATGGGCGCATTAGTTAGTGTTGGCTTAACATATTAATTTTAATTATAAAGGGGGTTAAATTGAAACATAAGTTATTATTATTAACGTTGGCAATTAGTTCTAGTGTAAGCTTTGCTGAAGATTATTCGCAATTTCAAGCATTTGATAATCAAATCAGTATCGGCTATGGTATGAAAGAGGACCAAGTAACTAATAACAACAATACTGTTAATAATCTTTCTGATAGTAGCATGGTAAATTTTGAAGGTGAAAGATTATTGAATAATGGCATTTGGATTGATTTAAACGCCAATATGACCTTTAATCAAGGTGAAGCCAATATTGCTAATAATCCAGTAATCAGTAATTATGGCTTTAATGGTAAAGTAGGTTATGCTTTTCAAGTAGTAAATACTCATTTATTAGTAACTCCATATTTTATTGGTGGAGTAAATAACAATGGTCTTAATATACCTACAAATAATGTTCCTGTTAATTTAACCGCTAATGAATTTTTTGCTACTGCAGGCGGTGGCGGACGAATAGAATACAGAATAAATAACAGTATTTTAGTTTATGCAGATCAGAATGCTGCCTATAATAAAAACCGCACTAGTAATAATGAAATAGGAAGTGATGATGACTTTTATTCGTATACTTCAACTATTGGTGCTAAATTTAATTTAGTAAAAGATTTTCAATTAGGGGTTAAAGCTTTCTACACTAACTATCAACCTGATGCAGGAGTTAAACAAACTGGAAATTATCTGCAAGCGCAGTCTAGTAGTGGAGCACTTGTTTCTTTAGGGTTAACTTATTAGTTTGTGTTAAATAATATTGTTATTGCTTGTGCACTGCACGAGAGAAATTGTAACTTAACAAGCATCAGAATATTATAATCTAAACTTATATTTAATTTATGGGGTTAGTATGCGAAAATTTTTAATTACTCTTTTAAGTGTGTCAACAGTTAGTGCTTTTGCTGCTGATAATTCACAGTTTCAAAAGTTTGATAATGAATATAATTTGGGTTATGGTGTTGCCAATACTCAATTTTATAATGGTATTCAGAATCAAGCTTTACAACAAAGTCAATTTATGAGTTTAGAAGTTGAAAGATTATTTGATGCTGGAATATGGCTTGATGCCACAGCTAATTTAGTTACTGCCCAAAATTCTTTAGGAAACCAAGCAACAGGAACAGGTCAAGGCAACAGTGGAGTTCCAGGTTACCCAGGAACGCCATCGACACAAGATCCAAATTTTGGTGGTGCTAATTTTAAAGTAGGTTATGCTTTTACAGTATTACCTGAGAATTTACAATTAATTCCTTATGCTCTAGTTGGAAGAAATACTAATTTGGCTATGTCAACCTTATTATCTAATGGATTGGCCAATGTAAGTAATGATTTTTATTACACAGCTGGTATAGGTGGTAGAATTGAATATAAGATTAATGATTACATTTTCTTATATGCTGATCAAAATGCTGTTTATAATTGGGATCAATCAGGACCGTTAGATGGAATTCAACCACAAAACTTCTTGATTGCACAATCAACCATTGGTGCTAAATTTAATGTAGTTAAAAATTTACAATTAGGCGTTAGTGGCTTTTATAAATATTATCAATTAATGGCAGATGTACCTACAGCGACACCAGCATTAAATGGTGGTAATGATTCGAACGGAAATTCAGTTACATTGTATGAACCAAGTTCATCCTTAGGTGGAATGGTTAGCATCGGACTAACATACTAGTGTTTATCAGGAAAGCAAATTATTGTCTAAATTAATTAAATTAGGTTGTGTTAATTTATTGCTGATTAACTTAGTTGTCGCGCAAAGTAACGTTAGTACCTTTCAAGATTTTGATAATCAATATAATCTTGGCTTTTCATATGCACAAGGTGGTTTGATTAATGGTCATTACCAGTTGAGTAATTATACTGAACAGGCTCTTAATCTTGAAGTTGAGCGATTATTCGATAATAAGATTTGGTTTGATACTAATTTTAATATGGTCACCGCTTATAATCAACCTAATTTAGGCAATCTAAATGGTGGTGATAATAGTGGTATTCCATTTGGCCAGAACCCTTTTTATTTTGGTCTTAAATTTAAAACTGGCTATGCATTTGAAGTAGTAGAAAATCATTTACTTTTAACTCCATATGTACTATTTGGTGGCACAACTAATTGGGCCACTTCTTCAGTAATTGCCAGTGGCTCTAAAAATCTAACGGCACTATATTTTTATACTGGTGGACTTGGGGCTAGGGTTAGTTATCGAATCAATTCAGCAATTTTATTATATTTTGATCAGGCTTACGTGTATAATTGGGATAACTCTGGAGCCATCAAAGAAATACAATCAGATCCAAGGTTTTATGGTAAATCATATGCCGCGACTAATTATATGTTCAACTCAACACTTGGCTCACGCTTTAATCTCTATAAGAATCTTCAATTGGGCTTAAATGGGTTTTATTCTAATTTTCAGCCACAGTCAAATGTAGCCGCATCAGTCTATTTGCCAACCAACAGTTATGGTGTTATGGCATCAATCGGTTTAACGTATTAGTGATTCAACTCAGCTATATTTAGCTGAGTTGAACTTAAATTAATTATTTGTTGGATTAAAAACAAATACATTGCCTTCAAAGTAGGTGCTACCTTGAGAACTAGTACCATAAAATAAATTATTGCTAGCTTGTACTAAACCAGCATATGGAAATGATCCATTAATCTGATTAAAAAGAGCTAATACCTGATAGTAAGTGCCATCTAAAGCAATAGCAAATATTGTTCCTGAATTATGTGTACCAGTAGCAGCTGCTCCGCCTTGAATAGTAGTACCATAAAGGAGACCATTGTTAGCTTGAACTAAAGTACAATTTGGGTTAGCACCATCATTTCCCCCCATAAATGTCTTAATAACTGTTTCCTGTTGATTATTTAAATCAAATTTATACACTACTCCTTGATTAGCATATCCACCATAATTAGTTGTGCCATATAAGTTTCCATCTGAGGCTTGAATTAAACCAGCACCGGGGTAGGCACCATCAGATCCACTTTCAAAGCTATATACTATTGCTTCATTGCCATTGGATTCAATTTTATATATGGTTCCAACATTATTAGTTCCGCCATTACTAGTAATGCCATATAAAACTCCATTTGTAGCTACAATTAAATTACCTTCCGGTTGTTGCCCATCATTATTGCCACCTGCAAATTGATGTACAACGGCATAATCACTTCCGTCTGGTTTAATCTTAAAGACAATGCCGCAACCAATTTGAGAGCCTGATTCAGCACAATTAATTCCACCAGCAGAAGCAGTACCATAAAGAAAACCATCATGATCATTATACGTAACTCCACCTAAAGGTGTATTTCCGGTACTTCTACTTTCAAAGGCATAAATTATCTGTTCATTTTGACCAGTAAGCGATATTTTATAAATTGCGCCACAGCCATTACTTTCACAAGCATTAGGATTACCGCCAGCACTACTTGTGCCATATAAATAATTATCGCTTAATTGAATTAAGCCTGCGCGCGGATAGGCGGCATCAGTTTGGTTTTGACCAAAATTATAAATTAAGGTTTTTGTGCCAGTTAAAGAGATTTTAAAAATTGTACCTGAACCATATCCTCCACCTGAAGTTGAAGTCCCATATAAATTGCCATCATTGGCTTGCATTAGTGGTGTTTCTACAAACAGCCCACTACCGCCGGCAAAAGGATACAAAGAAGTGATTCCAGTAGCAAGATTAAATCTTGTATCAGGGGTATTAGAATCAACAGCAGTTGCACCAATTTGGCAACCACTTAAGCAACAAGTACTAATAACATATAGTGCACTAATTATTTTCTTCATATTACTCTCAAAAAATATAACAAACTAGAATTGTAGCATTGTAGATATTTAAATAGAGTAATATTTATAAATATAATCGCAAATTGTTAACTATGCTGCGACAATTTTGGGGGGGGCAAATTTCCTTGTGAAGTGCGAATCATAACTAAATTATACAATTTGCCAATTCGTTATAAAAAATGGCGCATTTTAGTTGACAATATGCTGATATTATGATACTATTATTTTGTTTTAAACCATCCATTTCAAATAAGAGTGGGGGATAACATGAAAGTTAATAAATATATTGCAATATTATGTGCATTATCAGTAACTACTGCATATGCTGCCAATACCGACTATGGTGAAAATCCAGCATTAAATTTAGTGGCTGGAGGTAATAATGTATTTTATGGAATAGCTAATAGTGATGGCATTGGTGGAGGATTTGGTGTTGTATATTCTTGGAATGCTTCTTCCAACACCTATGCCGCTGTAGCAGATAATATTCCAAACATTGAAGGCACACCAGTAGTGGCAAGTGATGGATCTATTTATGTTTTGTCCTCACAAGGTAGTGGTAATCCAAATGGTGTACTGTATCATATAGTTAATGGCGTTGCAACTCCAGTGCATGTTTTTACTAATACTTCAGGAGAAGGAGCTAATCCTAACTTTATAACCATGGTACCAGATG
>JAPJMP010000031.1 GCA_026461645.1 Burkholderiales bacterium | reverse complement strand
TCTATTCCTAATGAAGTAATTTGGGATAGATTAGATCTTGCAATATCAAATATCTTAAAAGATTATTCGCGAACAAAAATTACACAATGGATAAAAAATGGTAATGTTCTAGTAAATAAAATGATAATTAAGCCCAAAGTACTTGTATATGGTGGTGAAGTTATTGAAATTTATCCAGAACCTTTTGATTTAAACTCATCTTATGTTGCTGAAGATATTCCATTATCAATAATTTATGAAGATAATGATATTATTATAATAAATAAACCTGCCGGTTTAGTTGTACATCCTGGCAATGGTAATTGGAGTAATACTTTACTAAATGGACTATTGTTTTATTGTCCGAGCTTAAAGAATGTTCCTCGAGCTGGTATTGTTCATAGGTTAGATAAGGGAACAAGTGGTTTAATGGTTGTAGCTAAAACTATTCAAGCACAATTATCTCTTGTTAAACAATTACAAAATAGAACTGTTACACGATTATATAGAGCAATTGTTGAAGGACACCCCAATAACAGTGGTATTGTCAACAAAAATATTGGACGTCATCCTCAGGCAAGAATTAAAATGGCTGCACTAAATATTGGCGGTAAAGAGGCAATTACTCATTATAAAGTAATAGAATATTTTGATAAATATAGTTATATTGAATGTAAACTTGAAACTGGAAGAACCCATCAAATTAGGGTTCACATGAAACATATTGGATTTTCATTGTTAGGTGATCAAACATATGGAACTAATAAGCCAATTTCTAACCCTGCAGTAGCGGATTGTATTAAACAAATGAATCGACAAATCTTGCATGCATTTAAATTAAAACTGTTGCATCCAACTACTAATAAAGAAATTATATTTAAGAGTAATCTACCAGATGATTTTAAATATTTACTTACCCTCATGCAAGAAAATGAAGAACAAACTAACGACAAAATTGTTGATGATGAATTTGATGATTTTGATGATCAATGGGAGATAATTTATGCTGAAGAATAATTTTATAACTGCTAACTGGAACTGTCCCAGCAACATTAAGACTTTGATTACAACAAAGAATAATTCCAAATTTAGTTTACGCTTAAAAGGTGATGATATTGAAACTTCTATTGCCAATCGTCAAACGTTAGCAGAACTAATTAATAATCCACTTTATTGGTTAAATCAGTCACATTCAGCAACAGCAACCAGCTTGGATAATATTGAATTTGACAATAATGCAGATGCAGCCTTTACTTTTAGTAAAAATAAAGCTTGTGTGGTATTAACCGCAGATTGTTTGCCTATCCTATTAACTGATACTCGTGGTAGCTTTGTTGCTGCAATACATGCAGGCTGGAAGGGGCTGCTAGCTGGCATTATTAGCAATACTCTTGCTAAACTTAATTTTAATCAAAACAATAATATAATTGCTTATATTGGCCCTGCAATTTGCCAAAATCACTTTGAAGTAGGCTCAGAACTATATGATGCTTTTATTGCTAAAAATAATTCATATATGCCATTTTTTCAACCTAAGCATAATAATAAATTTGATTGTGATTTAATTGCTATTGCTAAGCTAGACTTAATCTTATGCGGTGTTGAAGCAAATAATATTTACTTAAGTAATTTATGTACTTCATGTAATAATAATTTATTTTATTCTTATCGTAAAGAAGTTATAAATGATCAATTTGGTAATTTTGCTAGTTGTATTTGGATGGAATAATATATCAGAAAATTTCTGAAAAAACTAAAAAATTTTTCTAAGTCAAAAGTATGTTACTTTCAATAACAAATTTAATGTAATCTTCATTAATAAACCAAACTATGCTTTCGCAATTTACTCATTAGCATATTTATCTTAAATTATCTAAATAGAATGCAAGATATGAATTAGTTATCCTACAATATAAGATGAATAAATGATTAAATATGGTAATTTGATATTGGAGGGTCTAAATCGATTTTAACAAATAAATGAAACATCTTCATTATTGCAATATCTAAAGAATGTAGCAACACATTGAGAGTAGTCAAACATTATTTGCTAATTAATAAATGTTGCTGCTTATTTGCCAATGGACGATGCAATTATATTATAATAATTTACTGAAACATTTGGGTATTATTATACGAATATAATTTTCAGATAATTGGTGTGATAATTTAAGCAATATATATGTAATTGAATAGTAAAACACCACATAATTTTATATTTATAAATTTTTATATATGCTAGGACAAACATATGAAAATCTTTAAACATATTTTTATTGTAATTGTTTTTTTATTCATAACTAAACTTGCATCTGCTTACTCTGTTACAATGTGTGATGATGGAGTAAGATATGATGCAGATGAATTATATGGAATTGACATTGGAATTTCGATATGGAATGCTCAATGGACCAATAATAAGCAATTCATTGCCCCAGTAGGAAACTGTATTTACGTATCTGGATTATCTGGAGGAGATTTTGTGCAGTTTGGTAAATTATTTTATTTAAGAGCAAAGTCTAATAATCCAGCGGCAAAAGATAGAAGCAACAATCTTAAAATAGATGGTGATTGGTGTATGTCATCAAACGCAACAACCATTCAGGCATCAGGTATCGAAACAACTTCTCAATGGCGATGGCTACCTTCTGGAACTTGCTATAACTTTGGTGCAGGACAAGATTGGCACGATTGCGTAATTAACTCGAAAGTGACCAACCAGTTAACTTTTTTGGTGACCACTGAATTAACTAAAGTTGACCACTGAATTAATGGACTAGAAAACCATA
>JAPJMP010000030.1 GCA_026461645.1 Burkholderiales bacterium | reverse complement strand
TTATGGTTTTCTAGTCCATTAATTCAGTGGTCAACTTTAGTTAATTCAGTGGTCACCAAAAAAGTTAACTGGTTGGTCACTTTCGAGTTAATTACGCACAGAATCAAGCATTACAGCAATTATCAAATCAACAGCAAACCCAACAACAACAAAGTACGCAATTACAAGCAGAGCAGCAACAAAAAATTGACCAACTAAATCAAAAATTAGATCAACTGAATCAAGTTATAGCACAACAGCAACAGGCAATTGCGGTTGGAGGGAAAAATAATGCTTCTGGAGTTGCTAGAGGTAATAATTCTGAAAGAATACAGCCACTAATCCAAGAAATTGATATGGATTCAGACGATGATTCATCATCTGGGGTTATTAATGTTGGATTAAAATCAAAGTCTAACCCCCCAATTTCTCAAGATAATAAATCAAAAGAAGAGCATAAAGACGTTAGTCAATATATTCCATCTAATTCCTTTGTCCAAGGTAATTTAATTGCTTCATTATCTGCAAATACTGGAGGAAATGCTAATAGTGATCCAACGCCGGTCTTGATTAGATTGACAAATTTAGCACAATTGCCAAATTTTTTTAAAGCTTATGTGAAAAATTGTATGGTTGGTGGTAATGGTTATGGTGATCTATCTACTGAACGGGTAAAGATCAGACTCACTAATTTGTCCTGTGTCTTGTTAAATGGTAATACGATTGATGTTCCTGTAAAAGGGTATATTGCTGGTGAAGATGGTAAGGCAGGCATAAGAGGCAAGGTGGAAACCCATCAGGGGTCGGTTTTAGCTAAAGCAGCGTTAGCGGGATTTTTACAGGGGTTAGGTCAAACAGCTCAAAATGCTACGCAAACACAGATGATTTCACCGATTGGAACAACTACTACTGTAAATCCTAGTCAGGCATTAGGCAATGCTGCTGGTACTGGAGCATCTAGTGCTTTTGGTAATTTATCAACCTATTATGTAAACATGTTAAATCAAATTACTCCTGCAATTGAAGTTTCAAGTGGGCGCAATGTTACCGTTATCTTTACTGAAGGTATTAGCCTCAAAGAAAAATTAGGGTCTACACTGGATGTAGGTGATGATTTACCATTTAATAAATTTGGAATGTGAAAGATATGAAAAAACTATTATCCATATTAGTTACAGCGTCCTTACTTTCAGCATGTGCAACTGATTATCCATGTGGTGAACCACGTACTGGAAAGTGTTCTAATGTAACTATGAACTATAATGCCTCAATGCAGGGTGTTGTAAATCCAGATGATTTACCAATTAATGGCTCTACTGCGCCTAACTGCGGTTCTAGTGCTTGTAAGGCTTCAAAAGCGAATCAAATAATCACTAAATATGCTCAAGATAATAAATATCCACAAATTCCTGCTAATGGTAGCCCTTTATTATCCTCTCCAAATATGATGAGGGTATGGTATACACCATACGTTGATAGTGATAATATTTATCATGATCAAGAGTACCAATATATGATCATAGATCGTGGTCATTGGTTATATGGTTCTAATTCAGTCTTTGGCAGAAATACGCCCAACCTAAGTAGTAATACAACCAGACTAATTCAATCAACAAATGATGGTACAAATTTAGATACCCAGACACCTGATCAGGCTGCACAAAATGTTGCAAAAATATCAAGTGCAAATCAACCTAGTAATACGCCAGCATTAGATTTTTTGAAACAACAAGAGTTTGTTACTACAGCTAATATGGGCTTAGGAAAGTAAATATTATGCTTCAAAAATTATTAAATAAATATGAAGTTAAAAATGTGCAAGAGTTGGTATCAACAGTATCTAAAAGGTTCTCTCGTATTAAAACTCCTGAAAAAGATGTGGCAGAACAACTTAAGAATAAGACACTTAATTCAAAAAAAGCTGAAATTGAGCAGATTTTTAAAGCTAATAGGTTATCACACTTGCTTAATTACGAATATTATGACGAAGTAGTTGGCATTTTTCAAACGAGTAGGAGCTATGGATTCATTTTGGAGGCAACTACTTTAACTGGAATTAGTGATAAAACAGATGATATTTTAAAAGGTTTATACACAATTGGAATTCCAGAAGGGGCATGTTTACAATTTGTTTTACAGGCAAGCAGCGAATTAGATAATATTTTTGGTAACTGGAAAGATATAAGGAAGCAAGACCCACTATATCAAACTATAGTTGATGAACGGATAAAATTTTATAAGACTGGCACAAAGCACAAACTGTTTGATAAAAACAAAATTATAGTAAGAAACTTTAGATTATTTATTACATTTACTTTTGAGGGTGCTTATGATTCTAATAGTGCCCAATTTTTAGATAATATTCGTAATGCTGCCAGATCAATTCTAAAATCGCAATTTATTGAAACTAATTTGGTAACCCCATCGGTATTAATTAATTTTGTACGTGAAATTGTTTGTGCAAGGCAAGATGGATTAGAGTGGGTGGAATATGATAGTAGAATGTCAATAAGGGATCAGATTGCAGACCCAGATAACAATATTTATGTAGATACAGATGGGATTGTTATTAATGATACTTGTGTGAGGTCGCTATCAGTTAGACGTTATCCTACGGAGCCACGCTTGCATACCATGAATCAGATCATTGGTGATGATATGTCAACGATGCTGCAAATATCTTACCCATTTTTATTATGTTGTAATATTCAAATCCTTAATGCTGAAAAAACCAACGGTATTATGCAATTAGAGGCTGAACGCACTGCTAAACAGAGTAAGAATGGTATGGGTAGGATTCTACCAATTGTGGATAAAAAAGCACATGAATATCAACTTATGAAACAGTTGTTATCAGAGGGGGAGGGCTTTGTAAATATGTCTCACTATTTGCATATATTTACTCCACTTGGAAAATCTGAGGAAGCATTTCAAGAAGCACAGGCTGTATATCGTTCTAAAGGTTGGGAGTTAGTTAATAACTCTAACATTCAATTACCTACTATTTTATGTAGTTTGCCATTATTTCATGATCCTATCTCAGCAAAAGAGCAATCAGATTTTAGGATGATGAAATTATATAGTCAGACAAATTCAGTAAATTTGTTGCCAATTTGTTCTGATTGGAAAGGTACTGGAACACCAATGCTAATGATGTTAGGTCGGCGTGGGCAAATACAGTATATAGACATGTTTGATAATAAATCTGGTAATTATAATGTATCTGTTGTGGCAGCATCTGGTAGCGGTAAATCATTTGTGGCAAATGAGATAGTAGTTACTAATGTATCTTGCGGATCATTAGTTAGGGTTATAGATGTTGGAGGCTCTTATAAAAATTCATGTGACTTGCTGGGAGGGCAGTATATAGAATTTAGTGAGCAACAGAAGATTTGTGTAAATCCTTTTACCTTTATTGGTGGTGCTGATGGAGCAAATTTACAAAAATTAGAGTTTTCAGACCTGCTAAAACGAGAAGATTTAAAAGAGCAAGTTGAAATGCTAAAAGCAATTATTATGGCTGCAGCCGGACGTGATCCCACTGATAAAACAGAAGATTCATTTGTGGAGCAAGCAATATTACAGGCAATACATCATAAAGGAAACAAATCAACTTTTACTACTGTATATGACGAACTATTGCAAATTAATGACGATAAGGGTAGGGCACGAGATATTGCAGACTCAATTAAATCATATACCTCACATGGAATACATGGAGAATATTTTGAGGGTGATTCAACGCTAGATTTTAATAATAATTTTATTGTTTTAGAACTTGAGAATTTAAAAGCAAAAGGGCAATTAGTTTTTGTTATTTTATTAATTGTTATGTTAAAAATTTCCCAAGAAATGTACTTGGGAGATAGAAGCCAAAGAAAGCTATGTATTGTGGATGAGGCATGGGATTTAATGGGCAAGGGTAACTCAGGCGCATTTATTGAAACTGGTTATCGACGTGCTCGTAAATACAATGGACTATTTATGACAATTACACAATCTATAGATGACTATTATTTAAGCAATACAACTTTAGCTTGTTGGAATAATGCCGATATTAGATTATTATTGAGGCAGGGCACAAAAGCTAAGAATAATACCTTTGATGAGTATACTACACGACTTTTGGAGTCTGTAACTACTGAAGCCGGTTGTTATTCTGAAATGGTAATTCAAGTTGGAGGTAATACATGTGGGGTATCAAGATTTATTGTTGATCCATTTTCTACTTACATCTATTCATCTAATGCTAATGATGTACGATTTGTTAATTACATTAAAGAAAATGAAAAAATTCCAGTAGAGCAAGCAGTACGTAAGGCAATGTTGATTTGTAACGATTTTATGAGTAAATTTAGAATGGATCGCAGTCAAGTATCTGCTGCAATAGTGCCACAGATACGTGACAAAGGTTATCAAAATTTTATGCAACAGTTAGGGTATGTATGAATGAAATAATTAAAGCAATTAAAGAACGTGTGACTTTGGACAACCTCATTAAATTGTTTAGTACAATTTTCTTGGTATTAATTGTGGTTATAATTTACACAAAATTATCTAATAATAGAAATTTACAAGTGGTACAGGTTGATTTAATACAAATTAACAATGATTACATGGGTAAAGCAACTAAATTAGTGTTAGAGGTTAATTCACAAGCAACTTCCCAAGAGAAAATCATAAAAGCACAAAACGTTATGAAAGTTGTGGGGGCGAGTATCGAATCTTTACTGGATGAATACTCTAAAAAGCGTCATGTGGTGATTATTCAAAAACAAATGATAGCTAGTGATGCCGGATACCCACTATTGGATATTACAAATGAAATTGAAGCTAAAATTGATAGCAAGCTTAATCAACAAAATTTATTCAATGCTGCTAAACAATAAATGGTTAGTACTATATTCATTGGGTGTAATTTTAGGGGCTATATTGTTAAATTATTACCGGATTGTCATTAATTTTACTCATTCTCTTCCTGAGCATTTATTTCTTGTAAAGGTAGATGATAAACAATTAAATGTTAATGATTTCGTAGTTGCTTATAGTAAAGGCTTACCAAATATGCCAAATAATGTTCAATTGATTAAATTGGTTGCTGGAATTGCAGGAAGTAGCGTGAAACGCAATGGTGCAGGGCTATATATAGATAATAAATTTTGTTGTTATGTAAATGAACAAAAGACTACTTGGGGTATAGTTCACCCAATTACGGATAAATCATTGGTGATACCAAAGGGCTGTTACTTTGTTCGTGGAACGAGTGATAAGTCTTTTGATAGTAGGTATAAAGAATTTGGATTGATATGCAAAAATCAAATATTAGGCAAAGCATTCTCACTATTTTAGTATTAGTTGCTAAATGTAATATGGGTTATGCTTCTGAGGATGTAGAACGAGGATGGTTTTATTATGAAAGACCTCCACAAATTGCATCTCAACCTGTGCAAGAGCAATATAAATCATACAAGCAATTATTGGATGAAGTTAAAGCTGAATATGATGAATTAGAGGCAAAGGCAATTATTAATCCAAGTCCAGAAAATGTTAAGGATTATAGGAATGCAATGCAATTAGTGTCAGATAAATCAGCCAAATTGGCAATGCTTGCAGCAACACAAAATTGGCAAGACCCAAATTCTCGTATTTCATTGCAAGCAACTAGTGGTAGTGGGATACAACAAGATCTTGACAAGGCTAGGCTTCAGAATGCGGAAATTGTTAGGAAATATGGAATATTTTATTTTTTTGCGAAAGATTGTAAATATTGTGAGGTAGAAGCCAGTGAGATAAAGCGTTTAGAGGCTACATATGGGATTCATGTAGTTGCCATTAGTATGGATGGTTCACAGTTGCCAGAATTTTCTAATACTTTACCGGATAATGGATTCTCTGCTAATTTAGGAGTAACTAAACCAGGTGCATTAATAGCGTTTGACTCTACAACTAGGAAAGCAGTACCAATTGGTTATGGATACTTACACTTTGATGAGATAATGAAACGTATACAAGCATTGTTTATATCTGGTACAGCATATACAAATGAGTATTTGAAGTCAGATATGCCAGTAAAAATTGATGAATGAAAATCATGGGGACTATAGATGGATAAATCAAACCGGACAAAAGTAATTTTAGGTTTAATTGATAAATATATCGAGAACTCACGTAGGTATAAACAGGTAAATGATGAGATTAAATCACAATTAGATAACAAAGTAGGGATGTCTATGTCTACATTTCGACACATAGTTAATTTTAGAAGGTTTAAAAACTAAGATGACAAGTATTTTATATTATTTAACGATTTAAGAAGATATTGTGAAAAAATTGTTGTTAGTTATTAGCATAATTCCATTTGCAAGTTTGGCTGATGTAAACCAAGCAATGAGTGATTTTTATAGTAATATTTCTGCTACTGGAAATGCTGCAACTGTGGTACAGACGCAATCGGCAAATATTTTTAGTGGCGGTGGATTTTCAACTAGAAGCCAATCAACCACATTGCAACCGGTTTCATTCACTCCACCAAGTTTTAATGCAACATGTGGAAACATTAATTTCTATTCTGGGGCATTTTCCTATCTAAGTAATACAGATCAATTAATGGCTTTTTTGCAAAATGCTTTAATTACAGCAGCACCACTAATTTTCATTAATGCATTAAAGGCTATTTCACCAAATTTAGCTGGGTCTATTATGTCATTTTTTGACTCAGCTCAGAATTTATTAAATACTGCCAGCAATTCATGTCAAGTTGGTACATATTTGGGAGCTATGGCTGGTAATTATAGTGGTCAAGCATTAGGAAACTTGACGGGATTATCACAAGCAAATAGTGTTGATGCGACTGGAGCAATGACTAATAACACTGTTTCTGGTAATAGTGGAACAAATATTAGTTCCCAAATTAATTCGTGGAGTCAAACGTTTAATGATTGGGCGAATAATGCACACGGTGTTCTTAATCCGACAATAGCTGGAAATGATAAGTATGGCATGATAAAACAACAAATAGCAAACACTTATGGTTCTGTAATTTGGCGTGGAATACAAAGTATAAATGATGTCAATTGTACTACTTGTACCGCAAATCCTAAAAATGTACAAGATTTAGCAAACCTAATAATGTCATTGACTGGTGATGTAGTAATCACGCCACAAGATAGTACCGGTTTAACTACTAAACCAAAAGCATATGAACCACTTATGAAGGTTGAGAATTTTTATGAAAATATGCCAAGTGGGCAAATAGTATATAACTGTACTACAAATTTTGATCCAACTGCTCCGAAAGAATGCGTAAATTTTAATGCTGTTGCGCCCAAAACTCAATTAGCACAGGGTTTCAAAGAGCAAGTTTTAACGATGGTTGCTCACGTGCAAGCTGCGTTTGTCACTGCTACACCATTATCGAGTGATGATAAAAAGCTAATAGCAATGTCACCGATTCCAATTTTTCAAATGGCTCAAGCGTGTGCAGATGCTGGGCTTAGTAACCAGATTCAAGCTATTTTAGGGCAATATTCAAGCGAAATCGCATTTATGCTAACACAAGCAATGGTCGGTGAAGCACTACGTTTAGCACAAGCTGCGGTATCTGCAAAGAATGTTAAAAATAATGACGATGCAAAATCTGCTGTTGAAACATTAGCCCATAACATTGAGATGATTCAAAACAAACTTAATTCAGACTCTCAAAAATATATGCGACATAGTCCAGTTGAAATTATTCAAGAAACAAATTTTTTACGATCTATGGCACAAAGTATGTATAGCCCAAGTTTGGTACAAAAAATACAGTTTGCAAAAGCTTTTAATAACCATTAATTTAGATTTTTTATTTTTTAGAAGGAGCACATTATGAAACGACTAACTATTATTGGTAATTTGGGACGTGATCCAGAGTCACGCAATGATAAATATGGTAATTCATTTGTAACATTTTCTGTTGCTGTATCTGTGGGTAATAAGGACAAACCTAGAACTGATTGGGTAGATGTAAGTTGCAACGGGAAGTTAGCAGAGATTGCTACTACTTATGCTAAAAAAGGGTATAAAGTTTTTGTTGAGGGATTTCCTGATGTAAGTGCATATACGAATAATGCTAATGTAGTAGTGGCTGTGCAACGGTTATATGCGCACTCTATTAAAATTTTAAATCGGAATGAACATGATTCAACGCAAGAAGTATCGGCTGAGGTACATGAAGATTGTGATATATCTGATGATTCTGCAATCTCTGAGCAACAGCGTGTGGCAGTAGGCGCAGAATAGTTATGAAGGTATTATAAATCTGAGGATGGATCAATGGCAACAACACCCTTTATAATCTATACTTATGGTAACCAGGATATTGTATATGAAACTTTAATGTCGATTAGCTCATTCTTTGGAGGTGGGCTAATAAAGAGCATGGTGAAACTGGCGGGTATTACTACGATACTATTGTTTTTATTTAATGCTGTCGGAATTACTACAACCAATCCCAATAGACCGCTTGATTTGATGTTTTTTATCCGATTTTATTTGTTAGCTACGATATTTGTTTATATTGGAACGCCAAGAGATATAGTTATTCAGGATGTAATGACTAATTCACCAAAAGTTATATCAACTCCAGCTAGAAATTCAATACCACTAGGAATGGTACTAATTAATAGCTATACTTCTCAACTATTTTATGGGATTATACAAGGTTATGAGCGATATTTTCAAACCGGTTCTAGTGGTGATCCCTCATTAAGTTATACTAAATCAGGTATGGCATTTGGGGCTAATTTTGTCTCAACCTTGCCTAGTGCTAGTACAGGTGATCCAGTATTTGACCAGAATTTACAAAATTACTTTGGGAATTGTGGATTACCGATTGCCTATTCGCAAGGAGGTATGACATCATTGACACAAGCCACAGATATTATTGGATTTTTCTCAAGTCAATGGCAAAATATTCAACAGGCTAGATTCGTTGCTCAAGTTGATAATAATGGTGTCCAAAGCATTGTTGATTGCTGGGCAGCTATCAACGCACTAAAAGTTGTTTGGAGCACTAACAGTAACTCATATTTAGCCTATTTTGCTAAACTGGCAGGATTTTCTGGGAATCAAACTATAATTGATAATTTTGTAGCTGCTGGAAATGCAACGGCAGCACAGTTTCTTGATATTAGCTCTAGTGCATCAGATGCAATGAAACAGGCAATAGCAATGAATATAGCATATAAAGCAATACAAAGTAATGCTACGCAAGTTAATAATTCATCAATAGCATTATCTGCTTACGATGCTCAGCAGTTTCAGCAATATAAAGCTGGTGGAGAATTATCTGGTACTCAAGCAGCAAGGATTGTACCTGCATTGAAAAATTTTGCGGAACAGCTTTTATATATGTTGTATCCATTCATGGTATTTTATGCACTTCTTGCAAGCTCATTTAGTGTAGTAATTAAATATATAAAATTTAGTGCTACAATAAATGCTATTCCATTTGTATATGAGGTATTAAGCTGGGGGATTAATTGGTATGGACAAAGTTCTACTGTATCAATCGCTGCTACAAATGGACTCAATTTATTAACCGCTACTAATATGTATAATCTAAATGCTAATGTTGTGGCTGCTGCTAACTGGTTATCAATGTCAGTTCCTGTACTGGCATACGCCTTAATAAGTGGCTCTGATATGGCGATAACAGGGCTATTTGGACATGCTACCGATCCTGGCAAGGGAACTGCTACATCCGCTGCTGGCGATATGGCTAAAGGTAATCTGAGCATGGGTAATACACAAATGGATAATTCAAGTTATAATAACCAAAATTTTAATAGTTTAAGTGGTAATAAATTTAATAATGCTTTAGATATGACTATGGGGTCACCACAAATTAACGATAGAACAGCAACTGGTACTTCAGCAAATATAGGTGGTATGCTATATGAGCAATCAGCAAAATCAACTCAAGTTTCCATGCCAATTAGTGTAGATTATAATACTATGGCACAAAGGCAGTTATCCAACCAGTTAAATAGCCTACATAGTGAATCAGGGCAAATGAGTCAACAATATGGTAAATTACGTGACAGTATTCATAACTTACAGTCTGGAGTCAGCGGTTCGCATGGTGCATCTGCTGGATTTGATAATCAAATCAGTAAGGATTTACAGCGTGCAGAACAGCTTTCCACGAGTGTGCAAGGTGGATTATCTGCAATGGGTAGTGGGGTTGCAATTTCAGCAAGAGAGCAATCATTATTACAAAATAACATGAAAGAGTTGCAGTCAATATCTGATAAATATACCAGTAGTTCAGATGCTAGTATTGCGGATACATTTAGAACTGGAAGCAGCTTAAGCCAATCAAGTTCAAAAAATATTGCTGATACTCTCAGTACAAGTCAAGCATTAAATAAAATTCAATCAGACGGGGTTGGCATTAAGAGCAATCTTGATGGTGCATTTCAACAATATCTACATTCTCAAGGAATGCGTTCAAATGATATGTCTGATGGTCAGTTGCGCAATGAGGCAGAGCAATTTGTTGGAGGATATGTTCAACAACAGTTTGGTGTAGATATGGGGGCGCACTACAATGTAAAAGATGTTGATAGCCAAGCTACTAAACAAAATATAGAAGCAAAATCAAATGCACATGCAAGCGTGGTAGCTAATAATACAGATATGAGTTCTCTAAATAAAGCAATTGATAAAATTCACGATGATCCAGTAAAACATGAATTTAATAAAAATCTGGAAAATTATGATCCAGCTCAAGAATTTTCAAAGCAGGCTATTCGGTCGATTGGTATTACTGCCGATGTTATTAGTTCTATTGCTGGTGACAATAGAACTAAAGAAAATCCTGATGCAGAAATCACAAAAGAAGCAATCAAATATGCTAAGAATAAAACCACAGAGAGCAAATAATTGAAAAATTTGACTCTAAATACTGAGTTGGTGTAACATATAGTCATAAACTGGAGTATTAAAATGGATATTTTATTTGTATTTTTTGGATTTGGGATAGCTTATTTTTTAGTGTTGAAGTTAGTTATGCCAAAAGATGAAGTGTTAGGATCAGACCTATTGCAAATAAGTTGTTTAAATAAGCGGCAAATTACTACGTTAAAAGATTTAGATGAAGATTCGAATGATCTCATAAATAATTCTTTGGTCTGCAATGTATATCACGAGAATTAAGAATTGATGATTCACTTTCTTGTGGTTAAGAAAGGCATAGTAGGAAATAGCCGGCTTTTGCCGGTTTTTTCTTGGGGTTTGTGAATTATAGATACTAGCTATTTTTATGGCATTTATAAGTCCTAGTGTACTAATAAATAGCTTGATTTCTTAGCATGATTGGCAGCATGGTTTTGGGTACTAATTTGAGAGGAAGTGATTTTATTTCATCTTGTAATTTTACGTCTTCCGCATAATTTGTGATTAAATAAACATTTTTTAAGCCAAAGTCTTTTATTATATCAATCCCAGTTATCTTTTCGCCTAGAATATTATAATCTAATAGATATGTTATCTCATTAGTATTAGGTTCTTGCGATAAATGCTCCTTTAATGAAGAAAAGTTCATAAAATACATTACATTGCGGGTCTTTGCATTAAATAGGAAGTATTCCTGCCAGAAATTAATAATATTAGAGTCATCGTCAACAATAATAATATTTTTTGTAGATATATTAATTTTTGTAGCAAATTGCTCTGAAAATGATAGAGATGGCAACGCTAACTTGATAATTGTCCCGTGATTAATTTCTGAGTCATTTGAGTCAAGGGAGAGAGTTCCGTTTATAGAAATCATAAATTTTTGAGCAGTAGATAGTCCAATTCCATTGCCATTAATTTTGAGGGATTTACCATTTAAAATATCATTTAAATCCTTTTCATTGATCCCGCAGCCAAAATCTTGTACGTATATAATAATTTTATTGTTTTCCAAATCAACCATTAACTTTATATTATTTGAATTATTTTTACCTGCCTCAAATGCATTATTTAGTAAATTTGATATTGTGTTTTTAATTTTAGATTGTTCATTATTTAGCCAAATAATTCGGTTGGGTTTGTACTCCAAGTCAATAATTGCGTAATTAACTCGAAAGTGACCAACCAGTTAACTTTTTTGGTGACCACTGAATTAACTAAAGTTGACCACTGAATTAATGGACTAGAAAACCATA
>JAPJMP010000029.1 GCA_026461645.1 Burkholderiales bacterium | reverse complement strand
TTATTTAAATTAATTATTGATGCAAATAGATATAAAACAACTAAATATAATAATGTGTCTATTGTTAAATTATAATTTTAAAACTGTAACTAATTCCTGTGCTATCATAATTTCTTCATTGGTCGGAATTACCCAAACTTCGGTCTTTGAATTGTTGCTGCTAATTTTGATCGCATTTTTCATTCCCACCGCTAACTGATTTTTATGCTTATTTAATTTAATCATTAAAAAATTTAATTTTTTAACTATATTTTCACGAAGTAGAGCATCATTTTCGCCAATTCCAGCAGTAAAAATTAAGGCATCAACTCCGCCTAAAATGGTAATATAAGAGCCAATATATTTAAGTAATGCATATTCAAATTGCTTTATTGCTGTTTGTGCTGCAAAGTTATTATGCTTTTGGCGTAAAATCTGCATATTTGCTGATACTCCTGAGGAGGCTAAACCACTTTGTGTCGATAAAAGATGGGATAATTCTGGTAAAGTGAAAATTTTCTCCTGTAATAGATAAAAAGCAGCATCAACAGGGAAGTCGCCACTTCTAGTTGCCATAGGTAAACCAGTTAATGCGCCAAATTGCATACTAGTTTCAATGCTTTTAGCATTTTTTATGGCGCAAATACTAGCACCACCTCCTAAATGTGCCACAATAATTTTTTTGGCTTTAGGATTGAGTTTAATAAATGTGTTAGCTATATAATGATATGATAAACCATGAAAGCCCCAGTGTTGAACACAGTGCTTAGTTATTTCCTTAGGCACTGGATAGAACTTCGCTACTTGGGGTAAGGTTTGATGAAAAGCTGTATCAAATGATGCGGTTTGAATAATATTTGGCATTAAATCCATTAAATCTTTAGCTACTGCAACCTCGTAGTTTTGATGAGTTGGTTCAATTTTATTTAAACTAGCTAAATAATCTAAAATCGAAGTATTTAAAATTACTCCTTGCGCATACTTATCTCCACCAGATACTATGCGGTGGCCAGCGTATTTTATATCAATTGTGGCAAAGTTTTTATTTAAAATGGTAATTAATTGACTAAATGCTAACTTGTAGTTGTTTACATCTTGAAGTTGCGCATTAAAAATAGTATTATTATTTTGATCATGAATAATTAAGTTAGTATTGTCGGGGATTTGTGTAAAAGCCCCACGACAAATTAAATTTAATTTCTTAGTGTAGGTATAAAGAGCAAATTTTAGGCTTGTCGAGCCAGCATTAATAATTAAAATTCCATTGTGCTGCATAGTTTATGCTTTAAATTGTTGATGAGCAATTATTGCTGCAGCAGCACAAGAATTTAATCTAGTTCTTGCATCATCTGATCTACTGGTAACTACGATGGGAATTTTAGCGCCTAAAATAACATCAGCAGCATCAGCTCCACCCATAAAAACCATTTCCTTATATAACGAGTTAGCTGCTTGTAAATCTGGTAAAATTAAAATATCGGCATCACCCATAATTGGGGATTTAAATTGTTTGATTTGCGCTGAAACTGCTGAAACAGCAAGATCAAAATCAAGCGGGCCATCAATAATACAGTTCTTAATTTGTCCCCGATCACCCATCTTGGCCATAATTGCGGCATCAAGGGTTGCTGGCATTTTAAAATTGATGTTTTCTACGGCAGCAATTACAGCAACTTTAGGGTTTTTCCACCCTAAAGAATTAGCCATTGTTACAGCATTTTCTAAAATATGCACCTTTTGTGCTAAATCAGGAGCGATATTAATCACCATGTCGGCAATAAAGATTAATCTATTATAAGTGGGAAGATGCATTAAACAACAACTACTTAGTAGAGCATTTGTGCGTAAATTATATTTATTATCTAAAATGGCGTGTAACAATATATCGGTATGTAAACTACCTTTTATAATACATTTGATTTGCTGCTGTTGAGCAAGAGTTGCCGCAGTTGCTGCAGCATCAATTTCATTTTTTACATCAATTATTGTTAATGGGCTAATATCTAAACCAAAAGTAGAAGCTATAGTTTCAATGTTTGCTTTTGGCCCTATAATTAGTGGAGTAAAAATTTTTTGTTGGTAAGCCTCAATGCAGCTACTTAAAGCAACTTGAGAACAAGGATAAACAAACCCAGCAGTAATTGGCCCGATTTCCTGGCACCGTTTAAATAAAAAATCTAGATTTTGCATATAAATGCTGAATATTTAAAATGGTATATCATCAGACACTAGAGCATTAGATGCGTTGCTAGTTTCTTTAGCCTCAGGTAAGTTATAAACATTACTATTATTAGAGTCTTCGCTAGCATCATCTTCTTTTCTACTTAATAATTCAATATTATTAGCATAAAGTCTCAAACTCGCTACAGGTTTATTTTCTTTATTTATATATGCATTGGCAGTCGGATAACCTTCAACTAAAAGTTTACTACCTTTTTTTACATACGATTTAGCAATGTCAGCTAATTTTCCCCCACAACTAACCTCTACCCAGTCAGTTTTTGGGGCTTGTTTGGTACCAACAGATACGCCAACTGAAAAAGTAGTATATTGATTGCCATTTTGATCTGCCCGTAATTCCGGTTCACGACCAACATTTCCAGTAATAATTAATTTCTTCATAGACTTTATTCCTTAAATAAAATTATACTTCATTTTAACACTTTGGCTATAATGTAGTACAATTTACTTAATTAAGTTATTTTATTGATAGAGTTAAATGCTTAAATATAATGAAATTTATCTTGGTTCTAAAAGTCCAAGGCGTAGAGAATTATTAAATCTAATGGGAGTAAAACATCAGTTACTTTTATTTGAAATTGATGAGATAGTTGGATTAAATGAAACACCTTTTGACTATTCCAAAAGAATTACACAACAAAAATTAAAGCAAGCTTGGAATATTATTGAGACTAAGAATTTAGCTAAAATGCCTGTATTATGCGCTGATACTGAGGTTATTAGTAATAATAAAATTCTGGGCAAGCCCAAAAATTATAATGAAGCATTTTTAATGTTGCAGCAATATTCTAATGCAAGTCATACAGTTATTACTACTGTTGGAATAAAATTTAAACATTTTCAAAAAATTATTATTAACACCACGCAAGTAAATTTTGCTAATATTTCTGATGAACAAATACATCATTATTTATTAAGTGAAGATTATATTGATAAATCTGGTGGTTATGGAATTCAAAGTTATTTTGGTCAGTTTATTACAGGGATTAATGGCTGTTTTTTTTCAGTAATGGGGTTGCCGCTAAATAGCGTGCGTATGTTGTTAAATGATTTAGAACAATTTGTATAAAACTATTAGTAGAGGATGATTATGAGTGCACAAGGAGTAAAAATAAAAGGAGTTTTGGCACTATCTAGTATTGAAGTATGGGAGCGAATGAGTTTTTATACTATGCAAGCAATTTTAGTGTTATATGCTTCTGCTACTACATTAAAAGGTGGATTAGGTTGGACTGAATCTGATGCTTTGAGATTAACCGGATTATATGGAGCCTTAGTATATTGCTCACCAATAATTGGGGGTTACTTGGCAGATAAATTTATTGGGCATAAAAGATCTACTTTAATCGGTGCCGTAATTATGATGTTTGGGCATGGTTCACTTGCTATTTCAGGGCAGTTTGCTTTTTTTGTGGGAATAACATTGTTAATTATTGGTAGTGGTTTTCTAAAGCCTGCAATTTCAGCAATGGTAGGTGAATTTTATCCGCGAACTGAGGAAACAAATAAACAGTCAGCCTTTGCGATTTTTTATATGGCGATAAATATTGGTAGTTTACTTGGCA
This sequence comes from Burkholderiales bacterium, assembly GCA_026461645.1. Lineage (GTDB taxonomy): Bacteria > Pseudomonadota > Gammaproteobacteria > Burkholderiales > UBA11063 > Aquella. Next base: position 165 of record JAPJMP010000029.1, on the reverse strand, counting down.
CTTTGATCGCAGGTCCAATTTCAAGCACCTATGGCTACAATTATGCCTTTGGCTTTGCAGCCTTTGGATTGGTAGTTGCAATTATTAATATATTAGTAACTAAAAATAAAAGTTTAAGAAATGTAGGAAATTTAACCAAAAAAGATATTAATGAAATAAAAAAAC
>JAPJMP010000028.1 GCA_026461645.1 Burkholderiales bacterium | reverse complement strand
TTAATAATAGACCAAGAAAAGCTCTTGGATTTTTAACCCCAAATGAGGTTGTAAACCGATATTTAACCAAATCTTATAAAAAAATTGTCGCGGCTTAGTAGACAATGGGCGGTACATAAATTTAAATATTTTAAAAGCTCATAAAAAGTTATGATAAAATGATTAAGCTAACATGTTACAATCAGAGTATTTATTTAAGGGAGTCAATATGCAAAAATTAATGTACTTAGTTCTTTCTATAGCTTCAATTTCAGGATACGCGCAATCAAACACACAATGTGGTAATGTAAAAAGTCAAGAAAAATATGGTTTAAGTGTTATGTGGGAAAGAAGTTCTGCTGAAAAAAACGCCTTATACCACCAAGCCTATAATGTAGGTACTCAATATATTAATAATTGGGTAAAAGTTAATCATCCACAACCAAAAACATGGGGAGTTATTTTAGATATCGATGATACTGTTTTAGATAACTCTTGGTTTTTGCATGATTGTGGTGCTTTTCCTAATTCCGAAGTTGATTTTGGTAGGTTGGTTGTAAATGCAAAAAAATCAACAGCTGAACCAGGGGCTAAAGAGTTTTTAAGTCACGTTCATAGTTTAGGTGGCTATGTTTCATTGATTTCTAATCGGAATGGTAATGTTGATGATGAAACAGGTAATGTTTTAGCAAGTACAGTTGCCAATTTAAAAGCACAGGGTGTATATTTTGATCAAGTTATTATTGCCAATTATGATAATAATCCTACTCCTTCTGATAAAAACCCTAGATTTAATGCTGTTACTAGCGGTAATTACAATGACAAGTTAATGATATACTCTAATAAATTACCAGCTCATGAAGTAATCGCTTATTTCGGTGATAATATTCAAGATTTTCCTAAATTTAAACAATCAGTAATGATTAAAAAAGATATAAATAGTTCGGCTTACTCTAAATTTGGTAATAATTATTTCGTATTACCTAATCCAATGTATGGTAGCTGGACTAGTAATCAAAATAATTAGGCAATTTAATGGATATTAATATTCATGTATCTACTGGGAATCAGTTTACAAAATATTCTGATTCCTCAGTTACAATTAATGAACAAGAATTTACAAATAATATAATTGTTAGCAACAATAGTATTTCAACAACATCTTTAAATAATATCAAAGTTATTAGCTTAAATGATATTAAGCCTTTAATAATGCAAAATCCAGATATAATAATCTTTGGTAGTGGTAGTGCAATTGTTTATCCAGCACTCGATATTTTGCAGGAAATAAATCAGCACGGAATTGGTTATGAAGTTATGACAATACAAGCATTATGTCGTACGTATAATTTTCTGGTAAGTGAAGGAAGAAAAGTTGTAGCACTACTTTTCTTCACAAATTAGAAGTTATTTTTGATTACGTAAAAATTCCATAATTAAATTAAATGGTCTACCAGTGGCTCCACCAACTGAATTTGAGCCATTATATCCAGAACCATAGTGCCAGCTAACGTTAGCTATATCAATATGCGCCCACCGATAATCACAAGTAAATTTAGCCAAGAAAGTTGCCCCCATTGAACTGCCGGCACTTCGTGGGTTGCTACTAGAAATGTTTGAAAAATCAGCAACGCTACTAGCTAGACCATTATTAAACTCAGGGTAAAGAGGCATTTGCCATACAGGATCATTGGCTTTTAACCCAGCAGCAATAATTTCTTTGGCAAGTTTATTATCTTGAGTAAATAGTCCCGCAGCAACAGTACCTAGGGCTATTGCCATAGCGCCAGTTAAAGTGGCAAAATCAATAACCAGTTGTGGCTTAAATTTCTTAGCATAGGTTAAAGCATCACATAAAATTAGCCTGCCTTCTGCATCCGTATTAATAATTTCAACTGTTTGCCCCGACATTGAAGTTACAATGTCACCTGGCTTAACTGCAGCATCAGATGGTAAATTTTCTGTGCAAGGTGTAATAACTACTAAATTAATCGGTAAATTCATGGCAACTACGGCTTTAAAGGCCCCAATAATTGTGGCAGCACCGCACATATCATATTTCATTTCTTCCATGCTTAAACCAGGCTTCAGTGAAATTCCTCCGCTATCAAAGGTTACACCTTTTCCGACTAATACGATTGGTTTTACTTTAGCACTAGCACCCGTATAATTTAAAGTGATAAATTTGGGTTCCTGTTTGGTACCTTGAGCAACAGCAAGAATACAATTCATGCCTAATGCCGTCATCTCTTTTCTACCCAAAATTTCAAGTTTAACTTTTTTGGAACTTTTAGCAATGGTTGTTGCAACGTTGGCAATATATGAAGGAGTAACAACATTTGCAGGAGCATTGGCTAAATCTTTAATTAATACAATTGAATCAAATAAAACCAAAGCATTATTTAAATCTGCTTCTTTAGATACTTTTGTCACAAAATTAATGGTTTTTAGTTTTAAACTTTTCGTTTTACTTTTGAAGGTGTCTAAATAGTAAATTCCATTCAATAGATTAAAAATTGATTGTTCAACTAATGAGGATTCAGTTAGATTAACAATTTTAGCTAATTCATCTTCTAAAATAATGTTAACACCATCAAGTGTGTTATTAGTATTTAGCCATAAACCTAAAGCATTTAATGCTCTAACGTAGGTACTGTATGAAAAATCATTCTTTGCACCTAAACTAACCACTAGAGCAGAAGCATTTTTAATAAAAATTTCAGCAATAGTTCCAGCTTTCTCTAAGTTAATAAGGGTGTTAACTTGATTTGTCTTTTGTATAGATTTGGCATTTTTTAAATATTCGTTAGTAAAACAAAATAATATATTTGTCTTGTTAGTACTCTTATTTTGTAAGGTTATTTC
>JAPJMP010000003.1 GCA_026461645.1 Burkholderiales bacterium | reverse complement strand
CTAATAATGAGTTATTTTATCAGAAGTAAAGATATTTTTTATATATAAAAAAGTATGCTAAAATTAAATAAATTAATAGTGTGAAGATTTATCAGAAAGTTATACCGTGGCAATATCACTTGCATTAGATGGACTTAATCCGCAACAACTAGCTGCTGTAACGCATCACCAGGGTTCAATGTTGGTTTTAGCTGGTGCTGGAAGTGGTAAGACACAAGTCTTAACCACAAGAATTGTATGGTTAATTAAAGAAAATAATATTGGTATTAATGAAATTTTAGCTGTAACCTTCACCAATAAAGCTGCAAAAGAGATGTTACATCGAGTTGCAACTCAACTTAATATTGATACAAAATTTATGTGGATTGGCACTTTTCATTCAATTGCTTTAAGATTTCTAACTAAACACTATAAAGAAGCAGGTTTGCCGTCATTTTTTCATATCTTAGATTCACAAGATCAATTAAATTTATTAAAGAGAATTGTTAAAAAAGCCAATTTGGATGAAACCAGCTGCTCCACCAAAGAATTACAGAAATTTATTAATTATCAAAAGGAACAAGGTTATAGAGCAGCAGACTTACAAGCTAATAATTTACGGCATGAAATGTCAATAAATCTTTATCGTGAATATGAAACGATTTGTAATAATGACGGGCTGGTAGATTTTACTGAATTATTATTACGTAGTTACGAATTATTTAGTACTAATCAAAATATACTTAATTTGTATACTAAACAGTTTAAACATATTCTAATTGATGAATTTCAAGATACCAATCAGTTACAATATAAATGGTTGCAATTAATTGGAGGTAAGTGTTTAAATGTTTTTGCTGTTGGTGATGATGATCAATCAATTTATTCTTTTAGGGGGGCAAAAGCATTAAATATGCAAGCCTTTTTACAAGACTTTAATGTTAAACAACCAATTCGCTTAGAGCAAAACTATAGATCAACTTCAAATATTCTAAATGCGGCAAATGCAGTAATAGATAATAATTGCAATCGCATTGGTAAGAAGTTATGGACAACAAAAAATGATGGAAATAAAATTAAGTTATATGAGGGTTATACTGAAGAAGATGAGGCTTATTTTGTGGTTGATGAAATAAAATCATTATATCAGTCTGGATTAAAGTTATCTAGTATTGCCATACTTTATCGTTCTAACGCTCAATCTAGAATTCTTGAACATTTTTTTTATACTCAAGGCTTGGCATACAGGGTCTACGGTGGTCTTAGATTTTTTGATCGGCAAGAAATAAAACATGTGCTTGCGTATTTACGATTAATTAAAAACACTAGTGACAATGAAGCTTTTTTGCGAATTGTTAATGTTCCTGCCAGAAAAATTGGCGCCAAAACTATCGAGGGTTTACAAACTATTGCCGCCACTGAGAATGTATCACTATTTGCAGCATGTAAAATGTTAGATGGTAAAGCACAAAACTGTTTATTGCAATTTACTAATTTAATTCATACTTTGCAACAACAATGTATGAATCAAAATTTAACACAGATTATTAATTCAATTATCGAGTTAAGTGGTTTAAGGCAAATGTATCTTGAAGATAAGAAAAATAGTATTGAACGTTTAGATAATTTGAATGAGCTAGTTAATGCAGTAACAAATTTTAAAGTTGAAGATGGGCAAGATCTGGTGGCAACATTTTTAGCTCATGCGGTACTAGAATCAGGCGATGGACAAGCACAAAAGTATGACGACTCAGTCCAACTTATGACGGTTCATGCAGCAAAGGGTTTAGAGTTTGATACGGTATTTGTAGTTGGTTTAGAAGATGGCTTATTTCCACATGAAAATTGTTTAAATCAAGAAAATGATCTTGAAGAAGAAAGAAGATTAATGTATGTTGCAATTACACGCGCCAAATCTGAATTATACATTATTAGAGCTTGTAGTCGGCTTATTTGGGGTAAAAGAATATCAGCGCCGATATCTAGATTTGTTAATGAAATTCCTGGTGAGCTAATTAATAATATATCAGGTATTAGTAAAATTGGCAAAAACAACCTAGAAGAATTTAATTTAAGTGGCGCAAATAGTAATAATTGGATTAGTGAAGATAGAACCACAAATGTTGAAACTAAAATTTCACGAATACAGTTAAATGATCAAGATATATTTCTAAAAATAGGTGATATGGTCGAACATGTTAAATTTGGAAAAGGTAAAATATTAAATTTGAATATTGATGGCAGTAAAAAGACTGCAGAAATATTTTTTATTGGTATAGGGAAAAAGGTGCTAGATTTGACCATAGCAAAAATTGAGAAAATATGATAAAATAAATAACAAATAACAATAAAGGAGAGTTTTAATGTTTAACAAAATTTATGTACCTATTGACAATTCAGATGTTGCCGATAAAGTTTTAAATGAAGCTTTGACCTTAGTAAAAGGGTTTAATGCAGAACTAAGATTTGTTCATGTAGTAAACTTTGAACAAGTGTCATTTGGTATTCAAATGCTAGGTGCCGGTGATTTAAAAAACACGTTAATTGAAATTGCTAATCAAGTAATTGAACATATTAAAGAAACCATAGCGCAAAAAAATATAAAAGCTTCGGTTGTGTTGCTAGAAAATTATTCGAGTGATATGTCAAAAGTAATTATTGAAGATGCAACCAATTGGGGTGCAGATTTATTTATTTTAGGTACCCACCATTTAGGCTCATTTTCTCATTTTATTTCAGGTGGTGTAGCTGAGGATATTGCAAATAAAACTGATGTTCCGATACTGCTAATTACAAAACATAGACAAGCTTAATTATGACTCTAACGGTAACCGAGCATCCATCTAAATTTGCAAATTTAGAATATGTTTATCCAGTATTTGCTAGAAGATCTGGAGGGTTATCCTTAGGGATTAATTTAAATTTAAATAAAGCATGTAATTGGCGCTGTATTTACTGTCAAGTTCCAGGGTTAAAAAGAGGGGCCCCAGAGCGGGTTGATTTGATTAAATTAGAATCTGAATTAAAATATATGCTGAATATAATAATAAATACAGATTATTTACAACAAAATTTACCACAAGGGTTTGGACGTTTTGATGATATCGCTTTAGCTGGCGATGGTGAGCCAACATTATCCAAAGATTTTTTTGCAGTAGTTAATATAATTGCTAAATTAAAACAGCAATTTAATATAACCAATAGTGTTAAAACTATTTTAATTAGCAATGGCAGTGAAGTAAATCATGTTGAAGTGCAAAATGGCTTGCAAGCTTTAGCACAACAAAATGGTTTAGTTTGGTTTAAAATAGATGGTACTAATGTTGCTGAAACAAGCCAAATCAATCAGGTTCAAGTTAGTGGCGAAAATATTAAACATAGGTTAGAGTTGACAGCAAAATTGTGCCCAACTGTTATTCAAACCTGTATGTTTAAAATCAACAACAGGGATCCAAGTGAGGAGCAAGTACAAAATTATATTAATTTATTAAAAGAAACTAAAGATAATTTTCAGTCCGTGCTATTGTATACCATTGCGCGTGTACCACAATTACCAGAGGGAAAGAATCTTACTCCAGTATCGCTTAAATTTTTACAAAATATCGCGCAAGAATTACACAAATTTGACATTGTAGTTAAATGCTTTGTTTAAAACATTAATCAATCAGCATAAACAATTTATATCTAAACTAATTAGTTAGCGGCAGATAAACATTGAAAGGTATTGTATCTAAAGAATAAATATCATTTCTAAATTGTAATTCATTTTTATCATTTACCCACGCAGTTAAATAAACAATATGAATATTTACTGGAGTTAATAAAGTAATAGCCTTACTTTTTTGCGCATCAATTAGTTCTTGTATTCTTTGTTTGTTCCAATTAGATTTATTCGCTAGTAAATACTGGGCCAAATCAATAGGTTTGCCGATACGAATACAGCCGTGACTTAAATCTCTTTTATTGCTTCTAAATAATGCCGGTGTTGAAGTATCGTGCAAATATATACCACATTTATTTTGAAAAATAAATTTTATACGTCCCAAAGGATTTTCCTGACCTGGGTCTTGGCGTAATTTAAAAGGAAAATTAGCTTTATCTACGCTAGCCCAAGTAATATTAGAGCTATCAACCTCCTTGGCATGGGCACCATAAGAAGTGAAGGCCTTTATATGGTTTTTAATTAAATACTGGTGATCTTTAATTATTTTAGGCAAAATATCATTGATAGTAATACTGTTAGGAATATACCAATAAGGATTTATATCTAAGTAAGTTATTTGACTACTCAAAACACAACTTTGTAAACCATTATCTTTTCCAACAATAACCGGCATTGACAATACACTAGAACCAGATTCAATTACATTTAATGAAAAATCAGGAATATTAACTAAAATATATGGATTGCCCAAATTATTAGGTAAATAACGCAAACGATCCATATTCAATTCGATTTGCTTAATTCTTTCTAATAATGAAATATTTAAGGCATTAATTGTTGATTTTCCAATTACGCCATCACTGATTAAACCATTATTTTGTTGAAAAGTAATAATTGCTTGTTTTAATTTATTGTCATAAAGATACTCTCTATTTTTAGCGATTTGAGAAATATAATTGGTTAACTCCAAGCGCTGTCTAATTAATTTTATACGTTTATTGTGAGCACCAACTTTGAGTTTTGGCCCTGCTGGAATTACTGGAAAATGTTCATTATTTATAGCAAGATTAATATAAAATTGCAATTTGTTTTTTAACTCCTGATACTGAGCATTTTGCGGAATTAATGCAGCAAGTTCTTCTTTTAAATTATTATTTTGCATTATTAGAGTTAAAATTTGTGGTAAATTTGCCTTGCGGCGATTAATACTCCAATTGGGATAATAAATTTTAGAATCAATGCGACCGTAGATCAAGTTTGAAGTATAGGCAAAAAATGAATTAGTTAATGCAATGTCTAAACAGGATATGGTTTTTGGTATCAGTACTGACTCAGGCATAGTATTAAAAGCGTTTAATATAGACTCAAGTTGTTCAATGTTATAATCATTGGGGTTTAACCCATCTAAATAAGATGCTTTTAGAATAGCAATTAAATCATTAGCAGCTGGTTTAATTTGATTTTGCTCAAACCATGCTGCAGCATCATCATTTTGGTTATAGAAAGATTTGGTGGCCGAAGATAAAGTGACATTGCTTAAATTACATTGTTCAGTAAAAGTTGAACTTGATTCAATTGCCGTATAAATATTATCAATTATTTTATCACTCAAGGCATCGGCAAAAATAAAATTATGCACAAAAAACAAGATAAAAAATAATTTATAATAAGTTTTAATATTCATTTGTTACTCTATTAATT
>JAPJMP010000027.1 GCA_026461645.1 Burkholderiales bacterium | reverse complement strand
GCAACAACATTTAAATGATTTATATGCAATTAAAGAAAATGCGAATACATTATCTGCAATTATTATTGCGAACGAAAAACAAAAAAGAGAATTTGATGCTAAGATGGAATCAGAAGAGCAACACTGGCAGACTAGATTAGAGGATTTAGAGTTTGATTACAAGAATAAAAAACTTGAAATTGAAAAACAGCGTAAACGAGAGGAGGATGAGTATAATTATAATCTTACTCAACAGCGTCGTATAGATATGGATAAATATGAACAGCAAAAACAAGAATTACTGAAACAATTATCGGCCCAAAAGCAAGAGGTTGAGGTGCGAGAATTATCTGTGGCTCAAAAAGAAAATGAATTTATAGCACTACAAAACAAAGTTGCCAATATTGAAAATGACACCATAGATAGAATTAAGGCAGCGGAAGCAGAAGTTACTAAATCAATGCAACAAGAGTTTAAATTTACTCAAGCATTAAAAGAAGAACAAGCGAAACGTAGTGTGGAGTTATTGCAACAAAAAATTGAATCTTTGCAGCAAAAAATTACAGAACAAGATTGTATTATAAGCAGTTTGAATAATAGACTTCAATTGGCACAAGAGCAATCTCAACAAATTGCACATAAGGCCTTAGAAACGTCTATTCAAAGAAATATAGTAATTAACCCCAATGAAAACCAGGTTAAGTAACTGAAATGTGCTATAAAATAACAACAGAATACCATGTGATCTTATTCTCAAGAAAATATATTTTATAAGAATAAATAAAAACGGTTGGGCTGAAATTGAAATTGATTAAATTTATAGTGAGATATTTTGGACTTTATTGCCTATCGAATAAAATTTTGCTCAAGAGTTTAAGCGATTTTGTTTTTTAAATTGCAACAATGTGTTTTAAATTAATAAAATTCAATATCAGTAATGTTATTATGGTATAATATTACATTGATTGATTGTCTGGGTTTATATTTTATGCATGATTTATCTAAAATTATTGATAGAATAAATACGAATAGTACTAAGTGGAGTAAATACAAAGATAAGAATGTAATTCCATTATGGGTGGCTGATATGGATTTTAAAACAGCACCACAAATTACACAAGCAATTATGAATAAATGCGAGCATGGGATTTTTGGGTATAGTGATTTAACCGCTACAGTTAAGCCTGATATTGTTAATTATTTGCATCAATCATTTAGATGGAAGATTAATCCGCAAAATATTAAATGGTTAGGTGGTGTGCATATGGGACTGAATTTAATTAGCAAAATTTTTGTAAAGCCTGATGAAAGTGTCATTACATTTAGCCCAATTTATCCGCCATTTCTAAAAATTGAGCAATTTACTTCACGGAATTTAATTAATTTGCCTTTGAAGTACGATCAGTCGAATAAAAAGTGGTTGTTTGATTTTGATTTACTTGAGCAAACATTAAGTAACCCAGGTAAATTAAAACCTAAATTAATATTATTATGTAATCCGCACAATCCGGTGGGAAGAGTATGGACACAAGCAGAATTAAATAAATTATTAGAATTTGCAATAAAATATAATTTATTAATTTGTTCAGATGAAATACATTGTGATTTAATTTTAGAGCCGAAGCTTAAACATATTCCATTTGCCACATTAAATGATGAGGCTAAAATGCGCACTATTACATTAATGTCGCCATCCAAAACTTATAATATCGCATCTTTGGGGTGTGCTTTTGTGGTGATTGAAAATGCAGAATTAATGCAAACGTATTTAAATGCAACTAATGGCTTGTATGCTGATTTAAATGAATTAGGTTTATTAGCTTGTAAAGTAGCCTATACTAAGTGTGAGCAATGGAGACAACAAGTTATTGCTTATTTACAGGACAATAAAAAGATGATAGATAATGCTTTAAATGGTTATACTAATATTACTGTTCATTCACCACAAGCAACTTATCTGTCCTGGATTGATATGCGGCATTTAATGCTAGAAAAAAATATTACTAATCCAACCGAGTATTTGGAGAATTATGGAATTGGTTTATCAAATGGAGCTGATTTTGGTGCGCCAGGTTTTGTGCGACTTAATTTTGCTTGTGCTAAAGATTTATTAGATCAGGCTTTAAAAAGATTTATTAAAGCAATAGGGTAGTTATATTCATAATTAATTTGATATTTTTAAGGAGATTAAAATGACAACTAAAGAAATTAATTTAACCAGCAGTGATACATCACAAATTTATGGTGATTTACTAAAAGAAAACATTCATATGAAGTTAGTTTTAGAAAAGTTTTCTAAGCTTAAAACTACTAAAGAATTATTTATGTTTTTTGAAATATTTTTGACTTATACTGAACGTGAAGAGTTTATAAAAAGATTTAGAATTATGCATGAATTAATTAATGGTAAAAAAACTCAGAGAGAAATAGCTAGAGATTTGAAAGTTAGTATTGCTAATGTGAGTCGTGGTTCAAATGTTCTTAAAACATTAGGCAAAAGTCGTAGAGCTATTTTTATTGATTTATTTAAAGATTAATAAGTGAATTTTATAGAGATGAAATATGTTAAGAAATTATATAAAGTTATTAAATGCTAGAACTAATTTAACTTTTGAACAAAGCCAGCAAGCAGCTAAAATAATTTTTGAATATGATAATCCAGCTCAAACAGCAGCCTTCTTGTCGGCAATAGCTACAAAAGGCGAAACTGTAGATGAATGCCTCGGGTTTATTAGTACTATAAAAGCAAATATGATAGAAGTTGAAACTAGTTTTCCGGTTTTAGATATAGTTGGTACTGGTGGCGATTACTCTAATAGTATAAATATTTCAACAGCATCTGCTTTATTAACTGCTGCCTGTGGTGTTCCTGTTGTAAAACATGGAAATCGTTCATCTTCATCTCAATGCGGTTCGGCTGATGTATTAGAAATAATGGGGTTTTCCTTAAATAGTTCAAGCGATGAAGTAACAAGGCAAGTTAAACAAACAAATTTTGGTTTTTGTTTTGCTCCTAAATTTCATCCCTTATTACAAAAAGTTAGCCATGTAAGAAAACATATCGGTACTTCAACTATTTTCAATATTATTGGACCTTTAGTTAATCCTGCTAATGCTCAACATTTAATTTTAGGAACCAACTCACCTGAACGGGTCAAATTATTTGCGGAACTATTAATTAAGCTTAAAACCAAAAGATCAATTGTATTTAATGGTTATGGTTTAGACGAATTAAGCTGCATCGGTCCAATAGAGGCTTTGGTGATTGATGAAGGAGAAGTGTCGTCGTTAATAATAGATCCGGTTGCATTAGGATTAAGACAGTGTACTAAGGAAGATTTGCAAGGTGGTAATCCAATCTATAATTCAGCAATGTTGTATAAAATATTATCAGGAATTGATACACCAGCCTCAGATACAATCGTACTTAATGCGGCAGTAGCAATGTATATGTACGGTTATAATTCGAAATTGCAGGATTGTGTTGAGGTGGCTAAAGTAAGGCTTAAAGAAGGTGGAATTCTTCCGGTAAATAAATTGCATGAAATTATTTTACGAAAACAAAGGCCTTTTAAAAAGCGTAAAAGTTTAAAAGCAGCAATATTAAGTAAGTCCAAAGCTATAATCGGAGAAATTAAACGTGCATCACCATCAAGTGGCAAAATTGCAAGTATTATCAACCCGGTTGATTGTGCTTTAGAATATGTTAAACATGGTGCAATTGCAATTTCAGTGTTAACTGATGAAGGGTTTGAAGGATCAATTAATGATTTAGCAATAGTCAGTGAAGCATTAAAAGATACCAATATTGCAATATTGTGTAAAGATTTTTTTATCTATCCGGAACAAATAGCTGAAGCCGCTAAAGCTGGAGCAGATGCAATTTTAATTATGGTGTCGGTTTTACATGATAAAACTAAAATGATGGTTAAAGTAGCTCATGATTTTGGTTTAGAAACCTTGGTTGAGGTCCATAATTTAGCTGAATTAGAAATTGCATTATCTTCTGGTGGCGATATTATTGGAGTGAATCAAAGAGATTTACGTGATTTTAGTATGCATCCAGAATTATTTACTACAATTATTGATCAAATTCCACCACATATAGTTAAAGTAGCAGAATCAGGAATGAGATCGAGTGAAGATATAAATGCGGTATTAGAATTAGGTTATAACGCAGTATTAGTTGGAACAGCATTATCTAAAGCTACTGATTTAACCGAAATTTTTAATTGAAAATGGCGGAATAATATGTTAATTAAAATTTGTGGCATTACTAGTCCTGAAGTAGCATTAACTACTGCGATTGGCGGTGCTGACTATATTGGGCTTTTATTTTCTGATATCTCTCCTCGAAAAGTAACAATAGAGCAGGCAAAAGCGGTTGCTCAGGCTGCTCACGTAGGTGGTGCAAAAGTAGTTGCTGTTTTTGTAGATGAAGAATTAGCGGCAATAAATAATATTTTAAAACAAGTTGCAATTGACATCATTCAATTGCACGGACCAGTAGTCAAACAATATTTAACTCAATTAGATAGAAATTATCCTATTATTTATGTGGCAGATAATAATGAAATTCAGCCTAGTTTAGATCGCTTTAAAGATTTCTTATTATATGAAAATATTGCATTACCAAGTAAGATTGATTTTAGATATTTTATTGCCGGTGGAATTTCTAAAGAAAATGTTATTGCTAGAATTAATGCAAGTAATTGTATCGGAGTTGATTTATCCTCAAGCCTTGAACTGACTAAAGGTATTAAAGATATAACTAAAATTCTTGAGTTTATTAAATTAATTCGTCCTGAAAGATTTGGGCGTTTTGGTGGTAGATATGTTCCTGAATTATTAATTCCACCTATTTTACAGTTACAACAGGCATATGAGACTATAGGGCAAAGCCTTGAATTTAGAAATGAATTAAATTTATTATTAAAAAATAATGTGGGACGCCCAACAGCATTAACTGAAGTGGTTAATTTTGCTAAAGCTTTGAATACTAAAGTACGTATTTTTTTAAAAAGAGAAGATTTACTTCATACTGGCGCACATAAAATCAATAATGCCTTGGGGCAATGTTTGTTAGCTAAGAAATTTGGCAAAACCAGAATTATTGCCGAAACAGGAGCAGGACAACATGGTGTTGCTACAGCAACAGCTTGCTCGATGTTGGGACTAGATTGTGTAATTTATATGGGTCAAGTTGATATTGTTCGTCAAGCTCCCAATGTTGCAAAAATGAAATTATTAGGAGCAAAGGTTGTTAGTGTCGAAAGTGGTTCAGCGACACTTAAAGATGCGGTAAATGAAGCTTTGCGTGATTGGGCTGAAAGTTATGATAATACTCATTATTGTTTAGGTTCAGCTTTAGGTCCGCACCCATTTCCTACAATGGTTGCTGATTTTCAGAAAATTATAGGAATTGAAGCAAAACAACAATTTAAAGAAGTAATTGGGCAGCTTCCTTACGCTGTGATTGCTTGTGTAGGAGGTGGGTCTAATGCCATTGGTATTTTCGGCGCATTTATTGAGAATGTGGCAGTTAAATTAATTGGAGTTGAAGCAGGTGGAACTAGCTTAAAATTAGGTGGTAATGCTTCAAGATTCAGTGCTGGTAAACCAGGTGTTTTGCATGGGAATTATACATATTTGCTACAGACTGAAGACGGTCAAATTGCAAATACACATTCAATTTCTGCGGGTCTAGATTATGCTGCTGTTGGGCCGCAACATGCTTATTTACATGAACTGCAACGCGCTCAATATTCTAATGCGACTGATCAGGAGGCATTAGAAGCATTTTTGCTGTTAACCAAAACTGAAGGTATTATTCCTGCATTAGAGTCATCGCATGCCTTAGCATATGTGGTTAAAAATATTCAACAATTTCCACAAGACAGTGCAATTTTAATTAATTTATCTGGGCGTGGCGATAAAGATTTACCTAGTTTATTAAATGGAGAACTAAGTTATGTCACGAATAGTTAAAGCCTTTGCTAACAAAGCTAAGGTGGCATATTTAACCGCAGGAGATGGGGAGAACTCAGAGCAATATTTTATTGCTCTAGCAAAAGGTGGCGCTAATGTATTGGAGGTGGGAATTCCATTTTCAGATCCAACCGCTGATGGTTTAATCATACAAAAAGCAATGGAGAGATCATTAAAAGCTGGTACTGATGTCAAAAAGGTGCTAGAAATTATAAAGCAAATCAGATTAAACACCGAGGCTGCAATCATAGTATTCACATACTTTAATCCTATTCGTTCTAATTTAGAATACTTTCTTGCACAAGCAAAGCAATCAGGTGCGGATGGAGTTTTAGTTGTAGATTTACCTTTTGAAGAAAGTTCAGAGTTACGTTTTCTATGTGCAAAATATGATTTAGCCAATATTTCAGTTACAGCTCCATCAACTCCATTATCGCGCATTAAATTAATCGCAAATAATAGTAGCGGTTTTTTATACTATGCCTGTCGTAAAGGGACAACAGGATTGCGTGATGAATTACCGCTTGATTTAATTGAACGAATTACTGAAGTTAGAAAATATTCCAGTCTGCCGGTGGCTATCGGCTTTGGCGTGTCAAATAATCAAATGGTACAACGAATATTTAAAATTGCCGACGGTTGTGTCGTGGGCTCGTATTTTGTTGACGCTGTTTCTAAGCAGGTGCCATTAGCTCAATTAGAGTTGATGGCAGCTAATATTTTTAACTACGACTAATAAATAATTGATTGGCATAAAACATGTTATCTCAAATCTTTGTAAATATTCCTGCACGAGAGCAAGAGTCTTACCCAATTAGTATTGATTTAGGAATATTTGGCAATTGGCCAAATTGGTTAAAAAAACATATTCAATCTCGGCAATTAGTTATTTTGACTGATAAAAAACTATTAAACCCGTATATTCGCCAGTTTAAACAACAATTACTTGACGCCAAAATTAATTTTATTGTTATTTCAATTAATGGTGGCGAGTCTTCAAAAAATCAGGTGACTAAAGAAGCGATTGAAATGAAAATGTTTCGTGCTAGAATTGATAGAGATGCATTATTACTAGTAATTGGCGGTGGTGTAATTGGAGATTTAGGTGGTTTTGTGGCAGCAACATATATGCGTGGAATTAAATATATTCAAGTTCCAACCACATTATTAGCCATGGTCGATAGCAGTGTTGGTGGTAAAACAGCAATTAATAACGAATATGGTAAAAATTTAATTGGCGCATTTTGGCAACCACAAGCAGTAGCTATTGATATTAAATTTCTGAACACTTTACCTAAGCAACAATTAATTAATGGATTAATCGAGGTAATCAAGATTTTCATTACTTGTGAAAAATCTAGTTATGATTTCGTGACAAATAATTTTAATAAAATTTTGGCTTATGATAATGAAGCATTATTATTTATTATTCAAAGAGCGGTTAGCTTAAAAGCTGAAATTGTCTCACAAGATGAGAAAGAGCAAAATTTAAGAAAATATTTAAATTTCGGACACACTATTGGACATGCACTAGAAAAATATTATGACTTCAATATTTTACATGGGTACGCTGTAGCTTTGGGCATTATAGTTGAAAGTAAAATCGCACAAATAATGGGTTTTTTAACACAAGAATCTTATTTATCAATTGTTAATTTATTGCAAAAGCTTGGAATTGATTGCAAAGATTTACACGAAATTGATGCCGCTAAAATTATACAATATTGTTTAAATGATAAAAAAGCCAAGGCAGATAAAATTTATATGATTATAATTCGACAGATTGGTATGGTGCAAAACGATAAGAATTCAGCAGTTCATGAGGTGCCAGCTAAAATTATTAAACGAGCCTTTAAGCAATTATTTTAATTAGGAAAATATAACAATGGCATATACTGTAATTAGAAAAATCCCTTCACATGACGAAATTATTGCTGAATTTCCGTTATCAGCAACTGCGCTAAATAAAATTAGTCAAGATAGGCAGGAAATTAAAGATATTTTAAATGGAAAAGATAATCGCTTAATAATAGTTGTAGGACCTTGTTCCGCATGGCCTGCTGAGGCAGTATTAAAATACGCAGAGCAATTATTACAATTAAACGAACTGGTTAAGCATAAATTAAAAGTAGTTATGCGCGTATATATTCAAAAACCAAGAACAGTTAAAGGTTGGGTAGGGCCAGTAAATCAACCTAACCCATTATTACCACCGGATATTTCAGTCGGAATAAAATATGCGCGTAAATTAATGGTGCAAGTGGTAGAAATGGGTATGCCTATAGCTGACGAAGCTTTATTCACTCACAATTCTAAGGGTTTTATGGAGTTGCTATCATGGGTGGCAATAGGTGCAAGAAGTAGTGAAGATCAGGAACATCGAATTTTTGCTTCGGCGATTGATTGTGCCGTTGGTATAAAAAATCCTACGAATGGCTCAATTAAAATTGGTGTTAATGGTGTAATTGCTGCTCAACATTCACATACTTCAGTTTTTGATGGGTATGAAATAAAGACTGATGGTAATAACTATGCACACTTAGTTTTAAGAGGCGGAGATGGAATACCAAATTATTCATTAGAACATTTATTAGAAGCTAAAAAACACTTTATTGAAAATAAAATTCAAAATCCTGGATTAATTATTGATGTAAGTCATGATAATTGCATTTTTAATGGAAAGAAAGATTATCGTCGGCAGCCGGCTATTATTTTAGAAGTGTTAGAAAATATTAAAAATAATCAAGCACTTAACGGATTAATTAAAGGCTTTATGATTGAAAGTTTTATTAAGCCGGGAAATCAAAATGTTGATGCAGTTGAAAGTATTGATGTCGGCGGATTATCTATAACTGATCCTTGCTTAGGATTTGATGAAACAAAAACATTATTATTAGATATAGTAAAGATGTTGCACTAGTTATGAGTAAGATAAGAGTTGGATTGTCAGGTGGCTTTGGCTCATTCTCCGAAGAAGCAGCTTTACAATATTTAGCTAAATCCAAAATTAGTGATTATCAGTTAGATTATTTAATTGATATGGAAAATGTCCTAAAAAAGCTCAATGAAAACATAATTGATATTGGGGTTTTCCCTTTTTTTAATAATAATAGTGGAATGGTTAAACAAGCTTTTGCGGCAATGGGTAAATATTCATTTGAGGTTATTGATAGCTTCAGTTTAAACATAAATCAGTGTTTGATGGCCAAAGAATTATTAGACATGAATCAGGTTGCAACTATTTATTCGTTTGAGCCAGCGTTAAAACAGTGTCATAACTTTATCTTTAACCACTTTAGCAAAGCAACAATTATTGATTGGGGAGATATGGCAGATGCAGCGCGTGCAATGAGTTTAAATAAATTTTCAGCAAATGCTGCTATTATAGGCTCTAAAAGATCAGCTCAAATATTCAAATTAAAGGTGTTATGTGAAAATATTCAAGATCATCAGAATAATTTAACTGAATTTGTAGTAGTGCGCTCAAATATAGCAAATATATAAAAAGGAGGCCAAAATGGCAGGGAATAGTTTTGGTAAAATATTTAGAATTACAACTTGTGGCGAATCACACGGTAAGGCAATTGGGGTTATTATCGATGGCTGTCCATCAGGATTAGCAATAAATGAAGAAGATATTCAAATTGAATTAGATAGAAGAAAACCGGGACAAAGTATTTTAACTACTCCCAGGCAAGAAAGTGATTTAGTGCATATTTTATCTGGTGTATTTAATGGTGTTACAACTGGTACGCCAATTTTACTAATCATTTATAATAAAGACGCTAAATCTGAAGATTATGCTGCCCTAAAAGATATTTTTCGTCCATCACATGCTGACTTTACTTATTTACAAAAGTATGGGATTAGAGATTATCGTGGCAGCGGTAGAGCTAGTGCACGAGAAACAGCGGCAAGAGTTGCGGCTGGAGCTATTGCAAAAAAATTTTTACACTTAAACTATGGTATTGAGGTTTTAAGTTTTGTTGATCAAGTGGGTTCTATTAAAGCTAACATTGATCATAATGCAGTTAATTTAGCTGCAATTGAAGCCAATTTGGTGCGTTGTCCAGATAAGGCAGTAGTCGATGAAATGGTGGCTTTGATTGCCCAATTAAAGGCACAAGGAGATTCCATTGGCGGGGTAATAAAATGTGTAATTAGAAATGTTCCAGCTGGTTTAGGAGAACCTGTATTTGATAAATTACAAGCTGATTTAGCTAAAGCAATGCTAAGTATTAATGCCGCAAAAGGTTTTGAAATTGGTTCTGGTTTTGCTGGAGTCGAAATACCAGGTAGTATACATAATGATCCATTTGTATTGCATGCAGAAAAAGTCACTAAAAAAACTAATAACGCTGGCGGAGTAATTGGTGGGATATCTGATGGTGATGATATCTATTTTCGAGTAGGATTTAAATCTGTGTCTACTATTAATAAAGAGCAAAATACATTAGATATAAATTATAAACAGGTTAAAGTTAAAGCCGAGGGTAGACATGATCCTTGCGTCTTACCAAGAGCTGTGCCCGTAGTTGATGCTATGGCGGCTTTAGTAATAATCGATCATCTTTTGCGCCACCATATTTATATTAACTCAAAGGGTGCAATTTAATGCTAGATATGTCACTTGCTGCAGTGAAGTTAAATCCAGAACTTGAAATTAATTTGCCTGGTTCTAAAAGTATTGCCAACCGAGTTTTATTATTGTCAGCAATTGCTACTGGAACAAGCTATATTCATAACATTCCATTAGTGGCAGAAGATGTGCAAATAATGTTGGATGCTTTAGCTGCACTAGGTGTTAAATATACTAAAATTAATTCAAGCGATAATTGTTCATATGCAATCACTGGAAATGGCGGTGTCTTTGCAAAATCAGATTTAACTATCTTTTGTGGTAATTCGGGGACTTCAATTAGATTTTTAACTGCAGTTTTAGCCTTAAGTAATAGCCGTAATACGTTAACTGGTATTGAAAGAATGTTAGAGCGACCAATAAAAGATTTAATTACCCCCCTAATTGAGCTTGGCGCGGATATTGACTATTTGAATAATGAGGGTTATCCGCCAATTAAAATAAATAGATTTTGTGATAATAATATAAAAGAGATATTTATTAATAGTGATGTTTCCAGTCAATACTTAACTGGTTTATTAATGGCATTACCTTTAATTAACCGTCAAATTAAAATTTATATTAAAAATAAATTAATATCTCAGCCATATATTAAAATTACTCTTGAAATTTTAAAAATGTATGGATGTAGCATAACCTGGCAAGATAATTTTTTTACGTATGAACCAGGGAGTAAACTTAAAGCTATTGAATACACAATTGAACCAGATGCTAGTTCTGCTAGTTACTTTCTAGCTATTGGAGCGATTCGAGGTAAAATTAAAATTAATAATTTAGCGGCAACTAGTCTACAAGGCGACAAAGATTTTGTTTATGTTTTAGAGCAAATGGGTGCAAAAATAAATTTATATCCTAATGCGATTGAAGTATCAAATCAAAATAGACTGCAGGGAATTAAAGTTAATATGGAAGCCATGCCAGATGCCGCAATGACTATAGCGGTTCTTGCTTTATTTGCAGATGGAGCGACAACAATTACTGGGTTATCAACTTGGGTGTACAAAGAAACCAATAGGTTGGTTGCCATGTACAATGAATTAACTAAATTAGGTGCAGATGTTACTATCACAAAGGATAGTATAAATATAATTCCACCATTAATTATTAAAAGTAAAGTGGCTATTGATACATACAACGACCATCGAATGGCAATGTGCTTTTCCTTAGTTGCCGCCTATGGTATTCCAATTGTTATTAAGGATTATCAGTGCGTAAAAAAAACTTTTGCTAATTATTTTGATTTATTTAAGCAATATTTTTATTGACAATTAATTGTTAATCCATGTTATAATACTAATCTTGGTTGTTGAAAAATGATCAATGTTCTTGTCGGGGCGTAGCGCAGTCTGGTTAGCGCACTTGATTTGGGATCAAGGGGTCGTGAGTTCGAATCCCACCGCCCCGACCATTTCATTTTATGAGCGATTAATAATTAAATTTGCGCTCGTAGCTCAGCTGGATAGAGCACCGGCCTTCTAAGCCGGGGGTCACAGGTTCGAATCCTGTCGGGCGCACCACTAATGGTGAACGTAGCTCAGTTGGTAGAGTCCCGGATTGTGATTCCGGCTGTCGTGGGTTCGAATCCCATCGTTCACCCCAGTTGTAATAGGTAAATGCTAGTTGTTTACTTTTCAATAATAAATTCAAATAAATGCAATTTAAAAGTTAAACTAAACCATATGCCATATAAGGTATAAAAATTAGTGTATACG